>NZ_VHIL01000019.1:0-45906 GCF_006491895.1 Enterococcus sp. OL5 | reverse complement strand
GCTGTAGGCTAACTTCTTTAACAGAAAATCCTTCTTCAGTTACCAGTTTTACAGCGGCGATTTTAAATGCTTTATCAAATGAACGTCTTGGCATAATCTAGATCCTCTCTTTCCCTTAATTTATTGTCTAGTTTATTATACCAAGTCCAGGGGGTCACTACAGATATCGATTGAGTACTGCTTTTCTCCCTTCTGAATAGGGTGTGTTGCGATAATCTGACTGGAACCGACGATTTTCAGTTCATTGAGATACCGTTTCACGATTACTTTCTGACCAACCAGATAATCTGGAACTGAGTAGTAGTTTCCATTCACATGGACAAAACTATACTTATCTACTGTTTGCTTTGTAGTAATACCGTAGTCATAATATCCTCGTAATGACTGTAATTGATCCTGCTCCACAGCGATCGTTGAGTCGACGTTTAATTCAAGTAGAGCTTGGTCTAAATGTCTTTGGGCATGTCCGACTGATTCAAACTCATACTGTTTTGTGAACGCTTTTCGTCGTAAGACCTGAACACTTTTCTCTACATGACCTTTTTCATGGCCGCTGAAAGAATTGGTCACCACTGGCTCAAAACGATAATAAAGGGCCATCTTCACTAACTCGTCATTGAGTTCCTTCTCGTGCCGGCCGACAAAGCGTTTCACTACGTTTCGCATATTGTCATAAACTACAGTAGAATAAACGCCTTGAAGTTGTTCAAAGAAACAAATATGAGCATCTAATAAAACCTGTTGATTAGCAGATTCATAGAGTTTTCCCCAGCGATAACCAGAAGCTGGACAAGAGAATACTGCGAGTGTCAATGTTCTCTTTTTTTGGTTGATCAGACATTGTACTTCACCGAAATCAAACTCGGCTCGATACCCCAACGGATAAAGTTGCTTGATATACGCCTCTTTTTTCGCTTGAAGCTTTTCTCGAATATACGGACGTAGAGTACTCTGACCAATATCATAACCTTCTGATACCAACATTTCGTGAATAGCCACCGTTGTCAATCGTTGTTTATGAGGGCCAAGTTGTTTCGCTTTTAATTGATCAAAGACAAGTATTTCTTCGACCCATTGATCGATTTCAGGTGTATATTTTCTAGGTTGCCGATTGTTTGTTTGATAAGTCGGTGGCGCTGTTAGGTGCTCCTTTTTTATCGGATTTGCAGGATCTTGTTCCAATACTCTTTGTGTTGCTTGATACTGTCGCCAATAACGACCAACAGTTTTTCGATTGAGGCCCAATTCTTTCGCAACAGAACGTTGAGGACGGCCACTTTCCAACAGACGAATGACTGTCAATTTATCCATAAAAGTTATCACTCCAAGACCTCCAATAAGTAAATTGATTCTTTACTTATTGTGAGTTAGTAGTGGTCCCTTTTTCAACCATCGTTACTATGAAAAGTGGCCCCTTTTTAAACTAGCATAAACAATTGCCATAAGAGAGTTTTTGAAGATGAAGACGTTGAGTAATTCTATTAATCACCAAGATAGTTGATTAGTGGAAGATATAAACAACTAGAAAGAAAGGAAGAAGGAAATATGAATTACAGTCAACTGTATCATAAAAAAATGTGGGTAGAAAAATTGGAAACTGATCTGTCAGAAATCGAATCATTAGGGTATAGCAAAGATTCCAAAGTATATAAGTCTGCTGTAAAACGGACTGACAATGCCCGAAAAGAACTAAATAGAAGTCGCTAATAGACAGAAATACACAACTAGAAGGGAAGACTATGAATGTCAAAACAGTATAAAGTACTCGGAGAGACAAGAGTGATCCAAGGTGAAAATGGCAATGCAAAAGTACAAATGTCGAAAGAGTTAGCGAATGACAAGCCTATGCTTGTTACATTTCTCGGCATGAACGTTGAAGTTGTCGCAAATAAATTTAACATGACAGTCGATGATCTTCTGAAACTGATAAAACAAAATATTGAAGTGGAGCCAATGCAATTCGATTAGTCTACTATCCACCAAAACAACCAACTTAGGATGTGAATTAAATGCCTACTTTCCAAGATTTTAGAAATGATGTCCAAGAAATGTTTTTTAAAGAGTTGAATTATATGAATCGGTCAGGTGATACCAGGAGTTGTAATGTTTTGCAGACGGTAATGAACAAACTCGATTACCAATATGGTACCAGGTACGAAAAGACTGCTTTACAGTTTGAACAAGAAGCGCTCAGATCTACTAAAAAAAGAAGATGGGCAACAGAACCTCTTCTAAAAATGATTTATCTAGTTTTGTATTCTTCTGAAGGGACACAAAAAAAGTCCTCCTAGTTTCCGCTAGAAAGACCGAACAAACTTATTATGTCTGTTATCATTATAAATAAAAATTGATTTATTACAAATAAAATTGCTTACTTTTTGTAAATGTATTAAATGCTGCTGCTTGAGAAAAATATTCTCAAGCTTTTTTTAATGGATCAAAAGTAGGGAAAAGATGAACAATGTCTGTCGCAGTCCATAATTGCTGGAAAAAAATGATTGAAGGGAGGGCAGAAACAGATGGAAGCTGAAAAGAAAACCTTGTATTTAACCGTAGGAAAGGGGGTTTCCCTAAGTTTTACAGGAAACGGTGAAGCATTACAGTATATTCGCTTGAGTGTAAATAAACTGGCAGAAATTATTAATAATGGCTTGGTCGATCGTCAAAGTATTTTTGAAATCGATGAAGTATCACTGATCACAAAAAGTAATTATAAGACCGTTGTACAAGTGGTCGCTGGGAAACAAGTTTTACACGGCAATACAAATCATGTAGATGTTGTGATCGATAAGGATAAAACAAAACGAAAAGCTGCTGGAAAAGATATTTTTATCAATGGTGACTTTTTATTTATCGTTGATCAAGAACAACGCATATCAAAACAAGAGCTGCACACGCTAAATATCAAGAACTCAAAAAGCTATTTAAACGAAGGAGACCGCCTATGATCTTAAATGGCTAAGGATTAAAGCATGCGTAATCGAGCGCCGCCGTCGGTTTTGAACATCCATTTTTAAGGAGAGGATTGAACAGGTACTAATGAAAAAGAAACACTTTGTATCGTTTTCTGTGATGATCATTTCGCTTCTTACTATGGCCAATTTACCTTATGTTTTGGCACAAGAACAAAGCACTACGAATGGTGTTAAAACAAATCAAGAGGTGGCTAAAGTATCAGAAGATACATTAAACAAAGAACAAGAATCAACTGTTGTTCAAGGTGCGGATGGTCAATTTTATGTGGTGGCAGATAAATCTGACAAAGATCAGCTGATTTCTTCTGAAACGCCGACGATCGCTGAAAAAACTGAGGGCGATTTTACAGCTGTTGAAGTAGGGATCGATGAAAAGCGTCAAGAAAAAGCGGATCAGGCAGATCAAGAAATCAAGGACTTTGATGAAATCGATCTTAATGACGTTGAATCGCTGCAATCGGCAGTCAATAGTGATGATCTGCCATTTATTGAAGAAGATCAAGTCGCTGAAGAGTTGGCAAAAACCAAAAATACGGAAGAGTCTGAACAAGTTTTGATGCAGACACGTTTCTTTTATGCAGAAGAGATCCTTAATCAAACTAATAACTTGAATGATGTTCCTTCTATGCTAAAAGAAAGCAAAGTTGCTTTGCTGGCTTCTGTTTCAAAAACAGTCTCTGAAACAACGATCAATCCGCCTTCAGGTTATCCTTGGCTGATGTATATCGTTCGCAGCAACGGTTATTCTTACACAGAAGACCGTGGGATCCGGCGAACGATCGATGGAAAAGATGCGTTTTGTTTACAAGCAGGGGTTACGGCAGCTAAGACGTACACGGATGCCGGTAGCAGCTATTTGAGTACTTCTCAAAAAGAAACGATCACGTCCATTATTAGTGCTTACCGTGAATTAGGCGGTTGGGCAAATAACGACGCTGGAAAGCAACGTTGGATGGCCGCACAAATTCTTGTTTGGGAAAATTCAAATGAAAAACCAAAAAGTATCACCATTACCCCAAATCACAAAGCTGGTGTGACTGACTGGAAAAGCAAAATGACTACACGAGCTGGTCAGATCCGTACACGTCCGCAATGGGACGCAACGTCTAAGACGGTCTATGAAGGAGAAAAAGCAACCTTTACTGTGAAAAACAGTTGGGGTGATCATAACCTCTATGTAGAATCCGTCAGCGGTGGGGCAAAAGCGACAATTAGTGGCAATAAATTAACCGTCGATACGAATGGATCCACTGCAACAAAAATCACTGTAAATATGGTGAAAGGGTCGAAAACAAACGAAAAATATCCCACTACTGTCTGGGCGAACGGTTCGTATCAAAAACTGGTCACTGGTTCTTTTTATGTTTCAACTTCCGTAACCGTGAATGTGAAGCGAAAAGGGACTGTGGATGTCTTGAAAGTAGATGCAGATACGAAAAAGCCGTTAGCAAATGCCACCTTCCGCTTTACGTATGATGGAAAGACAACAGACGTAAAATCAGGAACGGATGGGAAGGCAAAGCTAGGAGAACGATTAAAGGCTGGGTCAGTAGTTAAAGTGAAAGAAATAACCGCTCCTTCAGGCTACAAGTTAAACGGAACGGAGTTTTCAATAACGGTAGGGGAAAATACGAATGTTTCGAAGACCTGGACAAACGAGCGACTTGCAGGAGCTGTAGAGCTTACCAAAATCGCAGACGTCGATCAAAAGTCGTTAGATGGTGTGGTATTTACACTATACAAATCGGACGGATCCATTTTACAAGATAACCTAAAAACCGACACAAATGGCCAACTGAAAGTAAAGGATCTAACGCTTGGATCCTATTATTTCAAGGAAAAAGCGTCATTGGTTGGTTTTGAAACAGATAGTAAAAACTACTCGTTTACCATTACTGCAGATGTGACTGAAGCAAAGCCGGTGAAATTAACAATTACCAATCAGTACAAATTGAGTGCTTCAAAGACGGTATCAGACAAGAATGAGACAGGCAAAACCAGCAATACTTGGTCAGCTGCTTCCGATGATTTTCTACAATATGATTTAACGACAAGTACGGTAGAAAAACTAGGATCTCGTTTCTTACCAAATATTTCGATTGAAGACCAGGTAGATTTTTCAAAAGTTTCTATTTCTACGGTTCAAGTACTTGCTCAAGGGATTGATGTGACAAGTCAATTTACAGTTACACAAAATACTGCAGAAAATAAAGTAACAGCTGTTGCGAAAGATTCTGCGCTTTCGACATCTTCTTTTTATGGGAAGACTTATACACTTCGAACGAAGATGAAACTTCTTTCTAGCGTAATCGATGCGAAAGAAAAACAAACAATCACCATAACCAAAAATGGTCTTGTCAAAGCCGGTTCGCTAACTGCAACGTCAAACGCTGTTACAACTACTTTACCAGCATACAAGCTGACAGTGAATCATGTGACAGAAACAGAAAAAGCGCTGCTTAAACAAGTCGTTGAGACCAAATACGATGGGGAGTCGTATGAGTACAAGCCGCTGGATGATCTATTCGACGTGAAAGGCAATCGCTACCGCTCGAAAGTGACTAGAAGTGGGGTCGTTGCTGGCAAAGATCTTGTCCTTGAGATCCCGTATTATCTACCGTCTTTAGAGATCAATGCCGAGAAAGTTTCAATATTGACTGGCAAAGCGTCATTGACGGACAGCTTGAAGGCGACGATCACTTTTTCTAAGTCAGCGAGTTACGAAGAAGAATTGAAAAATGTCCTTTATCGATTGACTGTAACTGATCAAAAACAGAAGAAAACTGTCTTTACAAAAGATATTTCACTTGGTTCCTATGCTTCAAGCCTAGCTGTTGATTTGCCTACTGCAGGCTTTACTAAGGGTGAGAAGGTTCCGTA
Source organism: Enterococcus sp. OL5 (assembly GCF_006491895.1). Taxonomy (NCBI): domain Bacteria; kingdom Bacillati; phylum Bacillota; class Bacilli; order Lactobacillales; family Enterococcaceae; genus Enterococcus; species Enterococcus sp. OL5. Next base: position 40,051 of record NZ_VHIL01000019.1, on the reverse strand, counting down.
TTCTCTTTCCCTTCAGGTACTGAAAAATCCTGACAAAGTAAAGGCTGAAACAGATACGATCGATTTTTCAACATTCGGCTATACAGCTTCAGAAAAAGTCCTCACCAATGCGGATCTGAAAAGCGGTAAGCTTTCCTATGGCGCAGTGAGTCAAACAGAAGCAACGAGAAAAACCAAAGCGTATGTAGAAAAAAAAGAGACCCTTCAGTTTGATTTTGAAGAACAGCGTTCGTCAAAAACGGGCTATGGACTACCAATCACATTAGCGCCGATCTACAGCAGTGAGATCCAAGATACGCCACTACTTTCGTTTACGCTTTCTTCTCCAACGAAGCTAGTCGATACCTATTTAGATCTTCAGTATGTCGAATCAAAAGGGAACATTCAAATCCCGTTAGATCGTACGGTCAATCAAGTAGCGAAACAAACGACTGCCGCTATTACTTCTACAAAATTTGAGTTTCCTCAAATAAGCGTAGAGGAGAAGACGGGTGCATTGTATACGCAAGAACAAGTAAAAAATCCAACCAAAAAAATTGCGAATAAGTTACTTGATGGGGGAAGAAAGTTTTATTTGCCGATTTGGGCAGAAAAAGGGGACTACAATCTGACGCTGCAATCGAATGTGATTGGCCGGAACTTTATTCAAGTATCGATGAACCAAACGCTTTCGGTCTACGCAAACATGTATGCGACGATTGATAGTAAAACAAAGAAAGAAGATGAATTGTTACTCACGCCGGTTTATCCTGATACGACTGTGCCAAAAGGATGGTCAAAAGCAGAGATCACGTGGTTAAGAGGAAAGTAAGGAGTTGGGCAATATGTATGGTTCAGCCGTTTTTGATGTACGATCGGAATTAAAACAGTCCAGGCACCTATTGCGGAAAGTAGTTCTTAGCAGTTTAGGGATCCTGGTCTTTTTCTTTCTCTTTAAGCAGTTGATCGGGATCCCGTTCAATTACTTGAATCAGATCAGTTCTTCGTTTTTAAACTTTGGTGCTGGAAGCAGCAATGTTTCCGGTTCGCTGACCTCAGCGATTCAACAAAATCAATTTGTACAGGCCGTTATGGTATTCGTTACTGGGATTTTGGCAGTCTGCACCAAGTTTTTTGATGAAATCAAACAACTATTTTTCAAGTAACGATCGGCTTTAATAGCCGGTTTCTATTTCTACTGAAGGGAGGTGACATTCATGGATACAGTTCAACATCATTCTCACACATTAATGAACATTGCGATTGCAGTAGGTTTAGTTGCGATCATCGGGGGTGCAGCTTTCGTATTTTTTCCTGACTTAACAAAACAAATGCTCGCAAAAATCACTACTTACGTTTCAACATTACCAACAAAATAATGGATAAAAAGATGATAGGGGAAGACAATCTTTGTCTTCTCCTTTTTCTTGGTTAGGAGAGGGAGGAATGACACATTATTGGCGACAGATCACGGTTATGGTCGTAGGGGCACTTTTTATGATTTTAATTGCGTGGTTTTTTATCGGAAATGCCAAGAAAGATACGGAAGCATTTAACATTACTGAAGCGTTAAGAACAGCTGCAATCAGTAATAAAGATGATTCTGCACGCATTCAACCAGGCACTTTTTACTTGGATCAAGCCAACTTTGAAAAAGAGTTTGAGCAGACGATCAAGAAGCAGCCGTTTTATGCAAAAAAAACGGTAAAAGTGACGTTCAACTACTTAAAAGAAGCAGATAACAAAGGAATCAAAGGCATTCGTGCCTATGTAGAGTCCGATGGATCCATTGACGAAGCCACATGTATTTTAAGTACGCCGGAAGGAGGGTAAATCAATGGTTGTTATTAGAGAAAAAAAGTCTGTCTTTCAAGATGAAAAAGACGTGTTAAGAAATGTAAGAAATCTCGTGACTACCAATCAATTTCGCAATGTACCGTCAGCTGCTGAAGAAGTGCAAGACGATTATTTGAAAAAATTAGTTGAAGATAGTCGAGTCGAAGTGATTCGAGACGATTTAGTCGAGCACTATCCGGATGAAGTAATGCGTGCCTTCACTTCTAAAGTATCTCGTGAAAAGCTCGTTAAGTTGGTTCAAGAAGAACAACGGTTTGGAAAAAATGACGAAGGACACAAAAAAGCGGCCTATGTTATTAATGAAATCGTAGGTTTTGAATTCATAGATCGCCTGCTTTTACAAGACGAGACAATCACGGATATCGGATGGAACAGCACGTTTCTAACTGTCGAAAATGCGGAGCAACTACGAATTTATACGGCAGAACAATTACAGTTGACCGATCCTGAAAAGACGGTGTTTCGGATCGTAAAAAAATTTGCAGATGCTGTAGGAAAGCCATTTACTCGAAATGACCCTATATTGGATAGCGTATCAGGAAATTTACGATTAAACGCTATGCATCAAGTGATCAGTCCGAGTGGCACCACGATGTCCTTACGGGTCAGTCGACCAGGTCTAGTGTTGACCGAAGAAACGTTTGTCGATTTTGCGCCATCTTTTGTTTTAGATTTTCTTAAAATAATCATGAAGGCTGGATCAATGAGCGTGATCGGTGGGGAGACTGGTTCTGGGAAAACCGAATTGATCAAAATGATGTTGTCTTTTGTGCCTAAAAAAGACCGTATCTTTATGATTGAGGATGTCCCTGAAACAAGAATCAAGGAACTTTTGCCAGATCATGATATTTTTTCTCTTGTTACAGGAAATATTGTGACGATTTCAGATCTGGTTAAAGCCGCTTTACGGAATTATCCTAAATGGATCGTTCCCTCAGAGACACGTGGTTCCGAAGCTTATGAAATGATCCAAGCTGCACGGACAAACCATTCAGGATTGACGTCGATTCACTCAACAAATTGTCGCGCACATCCTCGAAGGTTAGTCACCATGTCTAGTATGGGGTACAAAATCAACGAAGAAGCAGTTACTGAAGATATCCTTACATTCTTTGACTTTGGGTTTCAGATCAAAACTGCTTATATCGAGATCGATTCGGAAAATCTTATTTTCAAAAAAATTCGCTATTTGTCAGAAATCGTTGAGTATTCAGTAAAAGATACGGCCACGACTTTGTTTAAACAAGTATTAAACAATGGGCAGTTCTACGTTACTACGGGTCAGTTGTCAGATCAGTACAAGGAAAAGCTAGCAGAACGCTTCTTATCCTTTGATTTTCCTGAAATGACCAATGAAAAGATTAATAAATCGGAAGAGCTTGGACAGATTCTTCAAAAGGCGGTGAAAGAGTTTGCGAATCAATCAACTTCAGACGGAAACTAAAAACCGTGTAAATCTTGAAGAATTACATGCATTAAACAGTGCTTACGGGCAGCGATTAAAGCAAAAAGAGATCATTCAGCTCGTCGGACTCCCAGCTGTAGTCTTAGGCGTTTTTTCATTGATTCTGACGTATATTTGGTGGATCGTTGTCGGTTGTACAGTGATTGGTGCCATTTACGGCTATCGGTTTATCTTGCCAAAGGTCGTGAATCGGCGGTACCAGATACAGTCATTGGTGGCCAGAAACAAATTTCTTTTGAATCTCACACAAGTGACGATGGACAATGATTTGACTGTTCTTCAGTCGTTGGCCTATGTGATCGATGAAACAGAAGGAGAACTTTCTGAAGATCTACGAAGCTTGTATGCCGCTCTTGGTGTAGGGTCTGATCCGGAACGTGTCTCCTATTTATTGAATACCTTATCTGAAAAGTATCATGATGATGCGATTTTTGGTCAGTATTTGGAACAGCTTGATACGATTATTCAAGAAGGGAAAAACAATACAGATTCGTTGCAATACCTAACAGAACACCACAGTAAAATGTTAGAAAAAGTCAATTCGTTTCTAAAGAAGAAGAATGAAATGTTAAGCGGTGTGCAAACACTTCTTATTTTAATGGGCGCTATTATCTTGCTGTTTCACGGGGTTTCTTTCTTCATGAACGGTGATTTTGCGCAATACATGGACGGCTATGCCCACCATCCAATCGGCTATGTCAGTTCAGCCATTTGTCTTACTTCGCTTAGTATGATCTTAAATAGCTTTTTCAAACAGTATTTTGATGATTCTGTCACGGAATTGGGGGTGCGAACCAAAAAATGAATCTCGTTATTCGAAACAAAACGGCTGAATCAAGTGAGAATCGACCATTTTTTTCTCGCTTACTTTCAGATGGTGTTTATCAAAATCTATTAGAAATGAATAATACTAAGGAAAACATTGAAAAGTGGGCGAAAAAAAAATTCGCACCTCTGCCATCTGTTTTTCTATTTTTGTGGTTCTTGGCTTTTTAATGAGTTTGTATCTGATTCCTATTGGGCTAGTTGTCAGTGTGCTGATTTATTTGGACACGATCAAATCAGTGAAGGTCGTTTATCAGCAGTTTCGATTTGAACGTCAAATTCAATTTTCAAAATTTTCACGGCTACTTGTTCCGATATTAAAACAAACAAGAGGGGGGATCAATCTTCGTTCTGTTTTTGAGCGAATCGTTCCAAGGATGCCACATGAAATCGATAAGAAGATCTTACAACGGCTTATGTTGGATATGAGTCGAAATCCAAGCAGTTTCGATCCGTTTAAGATGTTCGCTAAACAAATGTCTGGCACTGACAGCAGCCGGTTATTTATGGTTACTTTGGCACGTTTGGCACAAGGGTCAGCAAATTTGCAAGTGATCGATCAGTTATCAAGGATCGCTAGTGAAGAAATGATGGCCGGTATTGAACAAATCATCCACTTTAAGCTCAGTCGATTTTCGGGGTTGTATATGAAAATGGTAGGGGCTATTTTGGTTTTTGTTTTGGGGGCGTCGATTGCGATCATTCCTTTCCAACTTGGAAAAGTCTATGTTTATCTCTAAAGAAAGGAGCATAAATTATGGATATAGAAGATAGTCAGGGAGAAATTTTCAGCATGTTGTTTTACTGTTTGACTGTACTTGCCTTTTTGAGCGTCGTCGTTTTCGGTTATCAACTTCAAACGATCACTACTTATCGCCAACAAGTCAATTATCAGATCGAGCGAAAAGGGGGACTGACAGCTGAAGCAGTTTCAGAGCTTAAAGAGTACTCAACTAAACAATTCCACGGCTGGTATACGATAGAAAGTACACAACTAGGGAAAAAGGCTGCCTTTGGAGATACGGTGGCTTATACGATCAAAGCGACCTATCCAGTTTTATTTCTACCAGACAATATCTCTGTGAAAATCGGCATTGAAGGACAAGCGCCTTCTCAAGTGAGGTGAAGATATGGGAAAAGTATTTTCAAAGCTATTGCGGGTGATCATCAGTTTGGTCGTGGGTGCGCTTTTTCTTAAAGTAGTCATTGATTATCAAGACGTCATAAAAGCTGCATGGGAACAGTGGTGGACACAAGGAAGCATAAGAATGTGAAAGGGGTGATCGTGTGTCCGGGCAATATCGGGTACATTTTTCGCACGTCAACAAAAAATTGACACGAAAATACCGTGCATTGAACACAAAGATGGTTCACGGTATCTTTCAAGCACAACAGATCATGGAACAGCTACAGCGTTCAATCACGGAGCCTACGAAATTGTCAGTAGTGATTGACAATGGCGAACAAGAAATAATCTTAGAAGACGTGGTCGTTGATCCTACACGGAACACGGTACAACTGTTAGATATGTTGCAAGAGGAGATATCCACTCTTGAGTCAAACCGCTTGGAAGGAGAAAAGCTTTACCAAGAAATTAATCGGCAATTCAACGAAGAACGAAAAGCATTGCCGGAAATGGAACCAAGACAAAAGCGAACCTACTCGAAAAAATCGAGGGGTTTTTCTTTTTTTAGATAGTCAATTAGCCAGGAAGGAAGAAGCATATGGCAGGGAAAAAATCTACGGCTTCACCATTTGTAGAAGCTGCAAAAGAATTACTTTCTCAAGAAGGTATTACCTTTAAGGAATGGACGAATGATCATTTACGAGATAAAAAAATGGCCATTCTTGAAGGAAAAGACAAGGAATGGGAAGAATCAACGATTGAAAAGCAATGCGAGTCTTACGTGCTTTCAAAAATCAATACTCTTGTATCAGATAAAAACCAAGTGAAAAATGGAGGAAATAAACATGTTAATGAAACTACAACTAGCACTACTAACGCTACCAACGAATGATTGGGTCAGTGAATTAGACAAGGCAGGAACAACGATTTATTCAGCTTTACAAAGACTATCGTTTCCCGTGGCTGTTATTACGACGATCGTAGCTGGTATCATGTTCATGAGTTCCGATCGAAAAGCGGACGTCGCAAAAAGCATCTGGTTTCGTGTAGCAGTTGGGATGATCGTGATCATGTCAGCTGTTTCATTAGCAACGTACTTCCAAGGGATTGGTAAAAAATTCTAATATCAAACGTTTAAAAGATGGGAAGAAATAAAACTTTCCATCTTTTTTCTAAAGGAGAGAACCATGGGAAATTATATTTTGCGTTTTACAAAATTACCAAAAGAAATCAAAGCTACGAAGCGATTGACCCTGAAAAAGAAGTATTCTCTTCCAGAAGCGAGAGAACTTTTTTACCAGGTTCAAGCAGATGTTGGGCCGCTGGATCATAAGATGACTTTAGAGATCCATCGTATAGAAGGAACAAAAGACTATTGGGAGTTCACTCTTCCCTTATCAAAAGATGTGCCTTTAGACCTACTTATTGACGAGGATATTATTCAGGAGCTTAGAAACTTAAAGGGAAGCCAAAAAGAACAGTTTGAGGAATTGGAAAATGATCTTTTAATCGAGTTCGATCAGCCATTTGAACCTGTTGAAGAAGAAGTCAACGAAACAAAACCCTCGTTTCTTAGCGGCTTTTCCTTGTCAGAAGTGAAATTGCCGGAGGTTGCGGAAAATTTACTTTCTCGTGTATTACCGAAAAAACAACAAGAAGCCGTACCACTGATTGAAGAATCACCTTCAGAGAATTTTGTAGAAGAAGCCTTGGAGTTGCCCGAAGACAACTATGTCCCTGATTACGAAACCGTCGAGGAAGAAGATGGAGTTCCTCTTGAAGATTTGGAAATGGAAAAAGAAGAAATTCTTAGCCCACAAGCTTCTCAGGACGATCTTGTTCCTTCTACAGTCAAAGGATCGATTCCAGGTGTTGTTATTCCACCTTTGGACGCCTATTTGGATCTAACGACACAACCGATTTTTATTCCTATCGAATCTCTGATCGCTAAACTAGAATCAAAGCTGGATCGTCAGACGCAAGAATTGATCATGTATTTTGGTTTAGCCGATAAAAACGATTTTATCAGTGAGCGAAAGAAAGAATTTATCCGAACACAATACAATCCAACGTTCTACAAACAGTTGATCTCAAGCCTATATAAATTAAAAAATGACGTAGAGAACAAATTGATCAAAAAGTTGACGATCGCTTATCAAGAAATTACTGCAGACGATGGTTCTGAAGAATGTCTTGCGGAATTAGCTGCTAAAAAAGCAATTCTAAGTGAAGAATTTACTGATAAGATCGAAGCAGCGTTCACTTCTTTAGAGAATCAATTAGCGCTTGATAAAGCGAGGATCCAAAAGCGCCAACAAGAAGAATTGGAACGATTGAATAAGCGCCATCAAGACGAGCTTTATCAAATCGATGTCAAATTGCAGGCAGACAAACAGGAAAAAGCGGCACAACTCGATCAAATGAGACAAGAAGCAATCGAACAAGAAGAAGAAAAAATCACTACTTCTTATGAAGAAAAAGCTCATAAGTCACAGTATAGCCGATTGATTGAGCGTAAGAACAGTCAACTTGAAGAGTTAAGCACGATCCTGGTCGAATCAGTGCAACAAGTCACGGATCAAGAACTGCAGTACTTACAGTCCATGAAATCAAAACTGATTGAATCACAGCCTATCTTTGAAGAGCAACGTCGGATCCATGAACAAGAGTTACGAGAAAAAGCCGTACTTGCGCAGCGTGATCGTGAATTGGCTATAAAAGAAAAAGAATTGTCCCTAAAAGACCAAGCCGTGCAGAATGTTGAATCTACGAAGCAACAAAATCAACAAAAAGAAATGGAAATCTCGCAATTTCTTGCAAAACTGATTGATGATCAGACCCGAAGAGGGGCTGAAAACTTAGCCACGCAACAACAGCTGATGGCATTTATCCAACAGCAACAACAAGGCACGCCTTTACAGGCAGCGCCAACACAACCAGGTGCCGTACAACAAGCAGCAGGGAAACCATCTTTATGGAAAAAAATCACTTTGAGTGGTGCTGTTTTACTTGCCGTGGCAGGATTTGGCGGCTATGTTCATGCAAAAGCCCAACAAGACTCAAATCAAACAACTGTATCTGCAGCTGTTCAAACAGAAAATTCTTATGCGAGTTTCGAATCAACGGAACCAGCGGTTCCTTCTTATGATGATCAAATCAGTGCTGGCAAGTATATTGAAGCGGCTAAAGAATATCCTGAAAATATTGACCATGTGGTTCAAGTCGTCTTTGAAAAAGAGGACATAGACACCTTAAAGCAGTTAACAAAGCTAGGCGAATCTGATTATGGTTTATTGGATCTGGCCATTCTACAACAAGATCAAAAGGCCATTACGTCAATCTACCAAGAGCTTTCAGATGCGTTGAAAAAGGATTTAACCATGGGTCAAAAACAACAGATCGCTTCTGCTTACTTGTTACAGGACAAGCCGAAAGAAGCGAAATCGGTATTGGAATAAGGTGAGCGTCTATGCGAGTACGAAGTAAGAAACGCTCCTTTTTCTATCGATTATTTTCTGTGTTCGGTCTGAAAAAAATTGCCCTTTTTGTCGGAAGGGGTTATTCGATAAAAGGAGAAGGACTAGCCGAAGAACATAAGCGTCATGCGCCAATAGCGTTTCTTGGCTTTTTCAGCGCCTTCTTCTTGGTTTATTTTATGAGCAACTATCTGATCAATTTTATCGTTTCATTTCTGCCGATTCTTGGCAAAGCTTTTACACTTTCGATTAACCAAGACTTTTCAACGGCTGGAAAGCTGTTTCAGACGTTCCCTTATTTTGCACGTTCCTTGTTTATTCATATAGGAACGAACAAGCAGCTGCTTATCACACTGCCTTTGGCTTTCTTTTTTGCCTGGTTCGTCTTTAAAAAGCTGACTCGAAAATTTGATTCATTGAGTTATGGGCAAGAAGGAGACGCTCGTTTGGCGACGATCCAAGAGATCAAAGAGCAATATCCGGCAGTACCTGATCGAAAAGAACGGTTTGAAGGGATCGGCGGTATTCCTATCACGCACTATATGAACAAGTTTTATATCGATCGCAATACAGTCAATTCAATCATTCTAGGGACGAGTCGATCAGGTAAGGGTGAGTCGATCGTTTTTCCACTGACTGATATCTTGAGTCGAGCGAAGGAACAGTGTTCTCTTATTTTCAATGACCCGAAAGGAGAACTTTATAAAGGATCAAAAGAAACATTAGAAGAAAGGGGCTATGAGGTACAAGTACTTAATTTAGAAACACCCGATCAATCTATGAGTTATAATCCGCTGCAGCTGATTATTGATGCTTATGTAAGAGGGGATTCTTCTTCTGCGCAGATGCTAGTGGATCAATTCACGTATGCCTTGTTCAACGATCCAAACGCCGGCCAGAACAAATGGGTCTATAGCGGTGCGCAAAAGCTGCTAAACGGCGTGATCTTAGCCCTAATCGACTATTATTTGGAAAAGGACGATCTAGGAAAGATCACGATGTACAATGCAGCACAGTGGATCATTGAAATGACAAATCGAAAAGTCGTTGATCGGGTCACGAAAAAAGAGTACACGGAACTGGATCTGTATTTTGAACGTTTACCGCAAGGACATATCGCCAAAGCACAATACTCTTCATTTTCTTCTATGGATTCGAAGAATAAAGGGCCAATTCAAAGTGCCGTCTTGGATAAGTTAACGATTTTCCAAGGGTTTGAAGCGATTGCGAAGATGACGTCAAAAAATAGTTTTCGGCTGAAGTCGGTGGGTTTTCCTAAGTCGTTGTTCTTCCAATTTGATCGATCGATGTATGATCAAATTTTGAAAGTTCGCTTCTTGCGCAATGGACAAGTATTAGGAGTAGAAACGATCCGTCCGAATATGGCTGGTGTGGTGGATTTGAACTTCAATTTGAACTTACACACTGGCGATCAATTAGAAGTGGTTTTCCAAGATAAAAAAGCAACCTATTCGATCATTTTACTTGAAAAAGATGGTGAGTTAAATCGAATCAGCGGAGATTTAGACGAGTTGAAGCAATCTGAACTTTTCTACACAGAAAAGCCGATCGCTGTATTCATGATCACGCCGGATTATGATCCGTCTAAAAATGTGATTTCTTCCATGTTTGTTAAACAACTGTATACAACACTTGCACAAAATGCTGGAAATACGAGAGGTGGGAAGTGTTTCCGAAGAGTCCATTTTATCCTGGATGAATTTGGGAACATGCCAGCCATTGAAAGTATGGATAACATTGTGACCGTTTGTTTAGGGCGAAACATTCTGTTCGATCTATTTTTACAAAGCTATGCGCAATTAGGCTCTGTATACGGGGACTATACGGCGAAGATCATCAAAGAGAATTGCCAAAACCACTTATATATCATGAGCCAAGATAAAGATACGCACGAAGAAATATCAAAACGAGTTGGAGAGAAAACGGTGGAAAAACATTCGACTGGTGAACAAGATCCACTTTCTCTTGATACGAGTAAACAAACTAACGTCGGCTCACAACGAATAATCACCCCTTATAAATTATCTACGCTTATGATGGGGGAAATGGTTGTACTAAGGTTGCACAGGGAAAACAAAAAGCGCCAAAAAATCCGGTCGTATTCTATTTTTTCTACGAAAGAGACATCGATGCCTTTCCGATTTGAATATTTGGATGAATACTTTGACCCGAACCGACCGATTGAAGACTTTAACATTCCTTCTGAACATAAAACCTTTGATTTAGCAGCAAACGCAATCGACGTCGATGACTTGATTTCAGAATCAATCAACCGATCGCTGCTTTTGTCTCTGGAAGAAGGCCTTCAGCCAGAAGAGGAACTGTTACAGATTGATGAAGAAGCCTTTGCATCAGTCCTCAAACGGTTTGATACAAAAGATTTGGAGAACTATCGAGAAATTATCAAAGTTTCGATTGTCGAGGATCCGGAAGAATCACAAAAAATTGATTTAATCGACTTTTTGAAACAAGCGGTTACTGAAGATCTTAAACCACTTTTTAAAGAAGAAGAACGGTGTGCATTTCTACAGCTGGCTAATTTTTATTTAAACGACTCATACTATAAAGATATTTCTAATTTAGTCCGATTAGATACAGAGTAGACGTGCTATACTAAATTCAAATCGATAGAAAAAGAGGGGTTAATGTGAAACGTTTAAAAATGAGTGGTTTCGGTTTATTGTTGGGACTTATTGGTGTTTTTTTTCTAAGTGGATGCTCAAATTCACCAGAAAAAAAGCTGTCAGATATTTTTGAAGAGGGAAAATCTTTCTACTTATCTAATTCGCCTTCAGATGAACCAGAATTTAAAATAGATAGAATGAAGGATGGTTCTCTTACTGTTTCCAATATTGATAAGGGAATTTCTGAAACAATGGAATATTCTGTAGAAGAAAAAGAGAACGGCTTGTATCACTACCGAATCGCAAATAGTGAAGATTACGGTATATTCGATGTACTAGATAGTTTTACTTCGGATACCAAAGATTTTAATGTTTTTTTTGATGAAAAGAACAATGGTTATGCGTTTGTACCTGTTTCAAAAATTTCTCTAAAATAGACTCTACGTTAGAAGAGGTAAAAGAAATTTACGATGAAGATCCTCAGTATTTTGTAGCAGAATATAAACAATAGAATGTTAGTAAAGGGAGCCTTTTTAAGGCTCTTTTTTTATACGATTGGAAGGTGAGTAACACGGAAAAAGCAACGGAATTTCTACAGAAATTTAGTGAATGGATCCAAGATGCTAACTTGTTTAGCTATATAGTTAAACAAGTTAGCAGTAATTGGATTAAAGGATTGTACAAGTTGGCTTCCGGAGTGGAAGATATCCTGGATCAAGTATTTAAGGTCTTTAGTTTTCTTGATAATGGGACGATAGGTAAAATTTATACAAGCATGCGGGTAGTCTCCCTAACGGTTTTGATTATCATGATTATTGTTATTGCCTATAAATTTATTTTAAACGAGCGAGTCGATCTAAAGGCAGGTCTTTTCAGGGCTGTCCTTTTTGTTTGTTTGGGTGTTCAACTTCCTGGGGTGATTACATCTAGTGCGGACTTTGCACAAAAAATTTATGGAGAAACAAAAAATCTAGACACGACTGAGAAAAGCACTCTTTCTTATAGTATTGTGAAAGAGAATTTAGCAGATTTACAATATGCTTCTAAGAATGGATTTTCTCGTCTTAATAGTGAAACAGGAACACCAAAAAACAATCTATCAGAACAAGCTTTTAAAATGACAGATCTTACGGAAGTGATAACACCTGATAAATTGTCGAGAATGGCAGAAAATGCACAAAATAAAGACGAAGTCTCTTATTTAGAGTATAAAACTAAAACAGATGAGGATGGAAAAATTACTACAGAAAAAATTGAGTCCGGTATGTTTGACTTTTATAAAGAGGGAAAATTTCGCTTTAAGTATAAGACAGGCACGATAACATTGTCGTTATTGACAGTGTCTTTTGCTTTTGTATGTTCTGCGTTCATAATAGCAACGTCTTTGATTGAGCTACTATTTGCAAAGTTGATGTTTCCAGTTCTTTCTGTTTCTGATATTGAAACCGGACAACGGACAAAAAAAATCCTTTTGGATATTGGGAACAGTTTATTAGCGATTATGTTGACAGGGTTTAGCTTGAGTATCTTTAAGTTATACTTTTCATTTATAGGTAATCTTGATGTCGATTTTCTTCCATATTTAGTACTTTGTATTGTTGGTGTCCGAATTACGATCGACGGCCCAAATTTCTTTGGGAAATTTCTGGGGTTGGATATCGGGCTTCGTTCAGGATGGCAAGCCATGGTCGGTACAGCAGTTGCTGCGAAAGCTGCGACAAGCGCTGTAAAAGGTGGAGTAAATGCTGGTAGTAGTATTAAAGAGCACGCCGGAAATGCAGTCAGCCGTATGAGAGTCAATAACGGTGTACACGAAAATAACAATGACAAATCGATTCAGAGTCGCTCAACTATTCCAGGAAACAATGGATCTTCCAAAAAAAGTATAAAAGAATTTGCAGCGAACATGCGACAGTCGTTTGCCATGCAAGACCAACAAGAGCCGGTGACACAAACGCAAGGATCGAATCGATCAGCGGTTCCAAATGATCAGATAAATCCATCGGTTCAAGACAAGGATCAGGTTTCTGCTAATGGAGAGCTGCCTTCAGGAACCAATCTTTCACCAGAAACAACGTATCAACCAATGAGCGCTTCTACTTCTTCCAGCGCCGTTTCTCAAGGTAAAGAAACAGATGGAAAAAGCATTGGTAATGTTTCAGCTGAAGCGTTGAAACAGATGGGTGAAAGTGGCAATCGAAGCGAATCACCAATCGATCCTATCAACGGCAATCGTACGAATGGTTTGGCAACAGGTCAAACGGTCGCTTCACAAAAAATCCAACGAACGACGATTCCGCCGCTTCAGACGCCAAGTAGAAAAGCCGCCATCCAAGCAGCGACTGACAAAGTCAATCAGAACAACAATATGCAACAGTCAAACAATCCGAGTGCATCTGAAGGAAATCCGATTAACACTCAAAGAGCCAATGATCAGGAAGTGAAACGATCCGCACCAGAAGCGTCTTACGGCACTTCTGCAGCAGCGCCAAGTCAATCTATTCAATCGAGTGAACAAGCGTCTGAAGGAGCTTCTGTGGCATTTGAACGGACTACAAGTGTGAGTCCTTCTACAGCTGCGATCGTACAACGAAGCAATCCATCGTCTACCAGTGCTGGCACTCAAATGGTGAAACAATCACCAAGTAGAGGAATTGATCGATCAACGGTAACACCTGCTAGACGGAGTGAGCCAAAAGCAGGTTCGATCAAACAAACAGGACAACCAACGAATCATCGATCGGTGACTAGCCAGAAACCTGCAGAAAAATCAACGGCACCAACGTATCATATTCCAACGGTTGAATCAAAAACGAAGGAGCTTTCTACACCAAAAGAATTGGCCACCAAATACTTGAAAGAGTCGAGCGTGACACCAGAAAATGATTACTATGATATCTATCAATCCATGAATAAAGTAAATGCCGATGATTATATTTAGGAGGAGATCTCGTGTTAAATGTCCATTGTATTGAAGGCCGATTGGCTGAAAGTCCCATCTTAAAGAAAACGGAACGTGGCACGTGTTATACACGTGTCTTGCTAATATCAAAACGAAACTTCAAGACAAAAAAGGAATCTGACTATCAATCAGATTCCTTTTTATGTGTGCTGTATGGCACGATCGCAAAGTCCTTTGTTGAAATGACGTGTCGAGGATCTCATGTGTCCTTTGTGGCCAGAGTCCAAGTCCGACCTTATGAAAATCAGTCAGGGGAGCGTTGTTATGTGTCTGAAGATATCGTACAAAGCTACAACTTGTTAGAAACCAAAGAAGTGACCGATCGTCGGCGAAAGCATCTATCTGAAGGTCAGCCAGCAGAAGAAATGGCTTCAAATGAGTATCGTCAAGCGGTAGAACATATTCCAACCAGTTATGACGAAGCAGAGTGGTACCAATAGAGGAGGAAAAACATGGATAAATACCATAATATCGTGATTCAACGAAGTATCAAACAAGAACTAAAATACAAATCTTTGTATATCTTGGATCTTCTGATCGTCTTTGGCCCCTCGATGTTCCTTTTGTATCTACAAGGGTATCTGCATTTTTCTCTTGTGACGTCGATCTTATTAGGCATTGTTTTCTTTTTTTTAGGCTTGTTCCTATGTGCAAAGCCTGCGTCAAACGGCAACAGAAGAAATTTGTATACGATCTATTGCTTGATCGTAATGGATCGAAATGTGTATGAAGTACAAAGCTACAAAAAAAGGAGAGGGTAAGGCATGGCCGCAAAACAAGTTCAAAGTTTCCGTTCCGTAGGACGAAAGCGCACTAAAGGGGAGAACCCTTCTATTCAAGAATTGGTACCAATCAAAAAATGATCAGAGGAAACGTGGTCAAAAAAAATGGCCGGTACCTCTCTTTTTTGAAAGTCACGACAAGAAATATTAACGGTCTCAGTGCCAGCGAGCAATATCAGGCTATGCGACATTTTGAAAATATGTTGCGGATATATGAAGAAGAAATGAGTATTTTATCGATGATGTTTCCTACCAATATCGATGACAATCTTGTCTATTGGAACCGACAGCTGCAGCTGGCAAGGGAAGAAAGAAACCCCGTTCGAGCAAGAATCATTCGAGAACAGATCAGCCGGTTGGTGTGGGTCGAACAAGAACTATCAAATTTAGAATTCTATTTAATAGTATATGGAAAAACAGAGAAGGAGCTGAATCTTTCCAAAACGATTCTAAAACGAGCAGGCGGATCCAATCTAGGAATCAAGGATATTCCGCCAAAACAAATTGAGCAGATCTTAATTAAATTAAATAACCTGAATACCCCAATCTAGTCTGGAGGATAAAAATTATGTTAAATGAAAAAGAAATTCAAACACTTATTAAAGAAGGCTTTGACCTCAGTTTCATCGAAAAAATCCAACCTCAAGGTGGCATTACCTTTCCGGAAGACCGAATGGTCGCAGGGGACGGCACCTATGCTTGCCTTCACATCTATCAATTAGCCAAACGGCCAGCGCCATTTTGGTTGACCACAATTATGAACAACCCAAAAACAATCACAAAATTCGATCTTGCTCCGATCGATAAAGAAGCCATTTTAAGCGATATTGACAAAGCCATGCGTGAGTTAGACTCACAAGCAGAAGAAAACCGAACCCGTACCCAACGAAATGAAGCAGTCAATGAGTTCCGATCCTTGGAACGTTATGCAAATGAAATCAATCAAGGCGACGAAGTCAGTAAAATGGTCGATATACGTATCTATGTGACTGCAGATACACAAGAAGAGCTTGAAAAAGAAGTGGGTGATCTTAGACGTTCGCTCAAAGCCATGGGCTACAAATCTGTTTCGTATATTGGCAAACAAGCCCAAGAATGGCTGGCTTTCTTTCAAAGTTATTCTGAACAACAAAATGAACCAGGCAGTAAGGAAGGCATAACCGTGCCAAGTTCTGCGATTGGTGGCGGTTATCCCTTTAACCACCAATTTTTAAATGATACGGGTGGCGGTTATATTGGGAAAACAGACACAGGCGGGCCATTTATCTATAATCCGTATGCGATCACTGCACTCAGAAAATCATTTAGCTCCATGACCCTTGGAAAACCTGGTATGGGAAAGTCGACACTATTAAAATTGCTGGAAGAAATGTTATATGGCAAGCGGACAATCATTCGAGGGTTTGAAAAAAACCGAGATTGGTATAAATTAATCAAGTCGCAAAACGGGAAAATTTATGATCTTTCTGGAAAAGAAGGCATGTTAAATCCGATGGAACCACTAGCCACAATCACCGATACTAGCGGTAAAGTGATTGATGAACTCAACAGTTACTTGCAGCATAGAGCAACTTTTTTTAACAAAGTTCGTTTCTTAAATCCCGCTATGCGTTCAGTAGATATTCTCGATTTCGGTAAGATCATGGATGATTTTTATATCTCTTGCGGCCTATTACCGGAAAACTACACGCAGAATCAAAAAGATATCCATATCATTGGTTTAGATCCTTCAAAATATCCCACAGTTGGTGAATTCAAGCAATTCGTTGATCACTTTGTGGAAAGCGGCTATAAGGATCGTGTGACAGACGTCAAAATGGTGGAAATGGAAAACTTTCAAACGGTGATCACGTCAATGTGCGAACAATATGGATCGATCTTCAATGGACGCAGCACGTTTCGAAATATTGATGAAGAAGATGTCCTCTTCTTTGATATTGAAACGATCGGTCACTTTGACGATGAAGTCTATAAATGTATGCTTTACACCGCTATGAATATCGTTTGGAACCAGGCACTTAAAAATGGCCGGAAACAAAAAATTGCTTTGGAGAATGGCGATATTACTCCTGATGAAGTTCGATTCTTTGCCTTTTTCTTGGATGAATGTCAAGAGATCCTAAGTCCTGATACGGTATTTGTCGTCAAACAAGTGGTCAAATTCTTAAAAGAAATGCGGAAATTTTCTGCAGGTGCTTTCTTTGCGACACAATCACCGCAAGAGCTATTACCTGAAACGTCTTCTGATGATTACATTTCAAAAATCAAACAAGTCTTTGAATTATGTAATGCGAAATTCTTTCTACAGCTGGATGCTTCAGTCAGTGAAACAATGAAAAAAGCAATGGGAAATCTGTTGACTGATGGACAGTATGAAGACCTGGCATTACTCGAACAAGGAGAAGTAATCGTCAATTTAGGAGGAAATAACAACTACAAGATCAAGACGGATCCTGATCAAGAACAGTTGAAACGATTTGCAGGAGGTCATTAATAAAATGAAATCGAAAATAATTAAATTATTGGCTGGAAAAGCAAGTAAGAAGGAGAAAATCCAACTCTTACTTGCTTTTTTAGGTAGTTCAACCGCTGTTTTTACTGCTCTAGTTATTGTGGTAGCCGGATTGCTTCTTGTGATATTTATCGGTGGCGCTTCACAAACGACGTCTACTGAAATAGGTGGTGGCGGAATAAGTGTCTCGGAAATGACGATGCAATGGAAGGATAAGGTCACAAAAGAAGCAGAGAAGAACGGGATCCCTGATATGGTGGATCCCTTACTTGGCATTATTGAAGCGGAGACGCAAGGAAATGCCATTCGTTATCCAGATGTCATGCAGTCCAGTGAGTCACAAGGAAATGCTCCTAACACGATTTCAGATCCTTATACGAGCATTGAAGTCGGTGTAAAGTATTTCGCTAGTTTGGTTAAAGCACATAAGGATATGGATTTGTTAAATCTCATTCAGGCCTATAATTTTGGCCCAGGTTTCTTGTCCTTTTCTACAAACAATTACGACTTAAATCGAGCGATCGCTTTTTCGAATAAATACGCTCACGGCGTACAAGTGACCTACACGAATCCGGTGGCGGTAAACCTCGGTTATACCTATCGTTATGACTATGGAAATATGTTTTATGCCATGATCGTTAAACAATATCTAACGCCGAAAAGTTCCGGTCTTCCTGGCGGAAGCAGTGATATGGCTAAAGTCGCTCAAGCAGAAATCGATGAAGGTTTGCATGTTGGAGGACAAAAATATTGGTCATGGTATGGCTATGGTGGCCGTGTGGAATGGTGTGCAGTCTTTGTTTCCTATGTGGCCGCAAAAGCAAATGTGAACATGGAAAAATTCGCTTACTGTCCAACAGGTATTCAAAATTTCAAACAAAAAAATGAATGGCAGCCAGTCGGTGTGGAACCAAAAGATGGTTGGGTGATCTTCTTTGATTGGGACGCAGATGGCATCAGTGACCATGTGGGTATCGTAAAAAGCTACTCAAACGGAACGGTCTATACGTTGGAAGGAAACTCAGGAGACAGCACGAAAGAGCGCAATTACGGCAAGACCAGTCAGTATATTATGGGCTATGGCACGCCTAAATAAGTCATAGCAAAGGAGCATAACAACATGATAAAAGAAGCTTTTAAACAGTGGAAACATGAACTGAAAGAAGAGCATTTACAAATCAAAATCCAAAACAAATGGTTCGAAGAGCTAAAAAAAACAGACTTTTATCGACAACTTAATAAGTACAAATGGCTGAGGAATAGTTTTATTTTGATCGACTACGTCATTTTAGTCGGGTGTTATCTACCTATTTACACGTTAACAGTTAGCGAAATAAATGCTTTTTTTGGTAGTCATATTACAAAAGAAGCTTATCAAAATATTGTGTTCGCTTATACGACTTTTATTATTATGTTGGCTCTACTTACTATTTCTTTCCTGATAAATGATAAGCTCAAGGCCAGTCGTATATTTACAAATATTATGGCTTTCGGCTTATTTGGAGGATTCAATACTTTCTTGTTAGTCTTCTCTTTTGTCGTTCAACCAGCATACTTATTGTTCGTTTTAGGACTAGGTATTGTAAAACAAGTCTTTGGAAAATGGAAAGAATTACAAAGAGAAGCCGTCTTCCTATCTTATAAAGAAGCAGAGAAAGAAGATTTGATCAATCATTATAATCGTCACGGCATACGATTTGAAATGGAAGATGAGCCACGTATTTATCGAATGGACTATTTCCAAGAAGAAAACAAAAACAAGGAGTTGAGATCATGAGTTATCAACGATTGAGCGGTATTTTAATACTTGGTTTATTAGCTAGCTGGGGAGTTTTTGGACTCTTTATCTGGTATTCAAGCAAACAATCAGAAGCTGTTTCAGAACCTAAAATTGAACAATCTATTGAAGAAAACCATTCGGAGCCGGACAATAGCAGCACTGTTGATCCCACTGAAAATCAGGCATCAGAAACCGTTGAGAGTGAACAAACAAATCAATCAATTGATAAAAAAGTGCCGTTGTGCAAGACTTTGTGACGACCTATTTCAACACAAAAGATGAACCATTTCTTAAAGATCGTGTCTCGCTGTTGAACGAAAAGAAGTTGATTACTGATGAATATAACCAAGAAATGACGCAATCGATTGGGGATATGGACAATGAAGATGCCAAAATGAGCGTAGAAGATTTAAGTGTTTATACGAACGATGATCAAACCTATTTCGTCGTTTTTGATCTCGTGTATGAAGGATTGGATTCAAATCAAGTTCTTGTTTATGTAGCATCTGCGCACGTCAGTGATTCTAATCAAATCGATCATTATGAGCTGATCGCAACAAATACCAAATTAAAAAAGGGGAATGAATGATGGTTATTTTCGGAAAAATCTCTCACTTTATTTCTTCAGTAAAGGAAATGAAATCGAAAATAAAACAAAAACATTTTCGAACGAAGACACAAACATACACCAAAATATTAATGGCTTTTGGTTTTTTATTTCTATCGATCATCGGACAAGCTGTGCTATCAAAACCCGCAAATGCGTATTCGGAATCGTCAGTTGAAAAGCCAATTCCTTTTGATGCAGGAGAGGTCACCGTACTAAAAAAACAATATTCACCAGTTAGTAAAAGTTATCGAATGGATATTTATGTCGATTCAGAAGTCGATCTTGTATCTGATGGAGAGCCAGTTACAAAGGCAACTGTCGTCACAAAAGAAGAGATCAATACACCGTTAAAAATAGAAGTAATTCCCGTTTCTGAAAATTATTTTGTTCTTTTAGCACAAAATATCGACGATGAATTCGGCGCTTTGCGGTTTGATGTTACGTATAAACGATCCAAAGATTCCGATGAATCAGCGCTTAGTCTGTATGGATCCCAAGAAAAATCGACGATCGTTAAAAGTGATCTTTCAACTTTAAGTCAAGCTGAATTGAAAATCAGCGGACTTGAAAATGATATTCGATTACAGCAGCTAACCAGAAAAATGATTGAGGAAGAGAACAAATCTCTTATCGAAGAAATCAAAAATACACGAGAAAAAATTGCTTCTTTCACTGAAGAAAAAGAATATCAAGTCGGGGAGCAGTTAGCAAAAACGGAAGACTCAATCACCAGTTTGGAGAATACGATTGAATCATTTAAAGGGAACATTTCAGATAATCAAACCAAAATTTCTGATATCGAAAAGACGATTCAGTTGATTGAATCGAAAATTGACGAACTCAAAAAAGGTGTGTGAGATAGCATGTCAAAGAAACGAATTCCGGTATTTTTAGATACGGAACATGAAGATGCTTTGAAAGAATTAAAAACCTATTTGCCCGTTGACGAGGATATTAAAGACAGTCCGATGATTCGATATGCGCTGCTTGAATTACTTAATCGGGTGAGAAAAGAAATAAATTTCGAAAAAAAAGTATTGGATTCTTTGTCTTTATTAGAGATTATGACCAATGCAAAATTGGAGCAAGATCATACCAAAATACAAGAACTTTTTTCTTCTGATGTTTATCAAGAAGCAGTCACAATGAGTAAGAAAGTTGTTCGAAATAAGAACTATCGCTTTAAAAATAGGAAGGACGAATCAAAGAAAGAAGAAAAGAAAAAGGTCAAATCTGTTCAAGAAGATGTCAAAAAAGAACGTGATTTTAATGATATTGTTTCCCAATATTTACCAAAATAATTGAGGGTTGATGGTGGCACCTAGGTGGCACTTTATACAAAAAGTACCACCTAGGTGCCATCGGTAGTGGTAGCTGAGTGCCATTAAAAAAAGGGGTGTGGTGACTTCTCTAAAGGTCTTGAAACGCAATAGGCACAGCCTATTTTCCCACTCTCTCCATGAGAGTGGTGCGTTCACCTTATGCTCTTTCATTATTCTCACTCTTTTAGGCACTCATAAGATTCAAAATGATTAAATAGCTGGAGGTTTTCTCATGCCAAGATTTACTTTAATAATTGAAAACGAGCCGTTGGTTGCGTACCTTGAACAGCGTGCTAAGAAACAAACCTTTAATACAGGAAAGAAAGTCACTCGAAACGAAGTGATCAATCAGATTCTTCAAAATGAAATGATCAATGACCTAACGAATAATCGAGAAGTTGATGCGATTAAAGATAGTTTGGATGATTTTAAGCACATTCTACAACAATACGTCGATACGAATAATGCGCTTTTGTATCGTGCATTTGAATCTGATGGCATTTAAATGAACGAGGTGATCACATGGCACAATCTGCTGGCTCTTATATAAACTTAATGAGCGGTTTTGTTATTTCGTTTGATTCTGAGTATGTAAAGTATATGGATCGAGAAGATAAGAAAGTGTATCAAGAAAAAGATCTTTCTGACTTTGAAACAGCAATGACAAATGACGATCCTAGTCAATCATTTGAAGGCTATTTGGATTATATGGATCGAAAAAATGCGTTACTCGCTCAATCAAAATTGACAGCTGAAGAAAGAGTATCATTAGGTGAGATCAACAAGCGTCTCGCTGATTATTCGACTTTATCAAAAGCACAAATAGATATCATGCAAAAAGAAACGCAAGAAAAAATATGGTCGCTGAATACAGGGATGTTTGATTTCAACAATGATGATTTAACGCAACAAGAAGTTGAACAATACAAAGAATTATTCGATCGAGCGAACAAAAATGAATCTGTATTGTTTCAAGATGTGGTGTCTTTCGATACAAAAGCATTGATTGAAGCAGGCATCTACAATCCATATTCAAATGAATTAAAAAGGGAACCGTTGATCATGGCCGGTAGAAAAATGATGAACGTCCTTTATGAGAAAGAAAAATTAAATGGATCGACCATCAGTGTAGGTGAGATCCACTACAATACAGGTCACTTTCACGTGCATTTTGCGACGACAGAAGTTGAACCTACCCGTGAAATGATTTTTGTTAAAGAGCATAATCGCTATGAACGAAAAGGCCAACGTTCCGATGAAACATTAGAAAAAATGAAGTCCACTTTTGCGAATCTTATTTTTGATCGATCAAGCGAATTGGAACGATTGAATGATTTAAGAAATGGTCTTCGTAGTGAAATCAAAACAGAAATGGCAACACCAAAGAATGAAAGTTTTCTGTTGCTTGAGGAATTAAAAGCACAGCTGCCAGAGAATAAAAGCAAGTGGAATAGTAAAAACTTAACGGCGGAAAGTCGAGAAACAATGAACCAGCTGATTGATTCACTGATGAAAGACAATGGCCACTTTGAAGAATTCAAACAGCTGGCAAAAGAGGAAGACATTTTCAAGAAAGCTACTTATGGTGAGGGAGATCCTAACAAAGAGAAAAAATCATTTTACGATGGCCGAATGTACGGGCCGGATGGCATATATTATCGATTAGGAAACAGTATCCTCCAAGAACTGAAAAAGGAAAATAACTCTTCACAACAAGACAAACCTTTCCGTCCGTCTTTGGTATCAGGGCAACAAATCCCTAACAAAGAATTATACAATAGAATGAAACAGGAGTACTTCATTGGGAAAGAAACGAATGAAAGTCGATCACCGCCAAAGAGAAATCCAAGTGAGCGAACCAAACCATTTAAGGAATCATTCAAGTATCGTCGGTCGGTCACAAATCAAGTCAAACACCTGGAATAGGGATGGCCGTGGTGCTATCCCTTCTTAGTATGTGGATCGGCGAACAATTTTTTTCAACGTATCTTCCTAGACTTCCTGAAGCAAGACACGGAATTTCCATTTCTGCCGCAACGTTCTCTATTGTATTGGCACCGATCATTGAAGAATACTTGATACGGGTCAAACTATTGCCTTTTTTGATTCGACGTACGAATTTACCAGCTGCAGTCTTTTTCTCCAGTTTCATTTTTTCTGTTTTACATGGGCAGGTTTTTCTACTGCCCTATTTTTTAAACAGCCTGGTCTATTCGTGGGTTTCACTCAAAACAAAAAAAGCCTATGGATCGATGATCGTTCATAGTGCTTATAATTTTATCGCCCTGATTCCTGGTTTATAAGAAATCTAAACTATTTTTCGTTATACTGATTATCAATCACAAAAAAAGAGGTGTGTACGTATTGACTACCGTAATTTTAGCAGAAAAACCAAGTCAAGCAGCTTCCTATGCTGGTGCGTTAAAGCATAGCTTGAAGAAGGATGGCTTTTTTGAGATCCAAGATCCAATTTTTTCAGATGAGACCTTTATCACCTTTGGCTTCGGTCATTTGGTCGAATTAGCAGAACCAGGACATTATGATGAAAAATGGAAGAATTGGGTATTGGATGCATTGCCTATCTTTCCGCAACAATATGATTTTCAGGTCGCAGCTGACAAGAAAAAACAATTTAAGATCGTTTCCGGACTGCTAAAGAAAGCCGATACGATCATTATTGCAACAGATAGCGATCGAGAGGGGGAAAATATCGCCTGGTCGATCATTCATGAATCAGGTGTTTTTTCTAATAAAAAAACATACAAGCGTTTATGGATCAACAGTCTTGAAAAAGATGTAATTCGCAGTGGGTTTAAAAACTTAAAACCAGGTATGGACTATTATCCTTTTTATCAAGAAGCACAGACACGGCAAATTGCCGACTGGCTCATTGGCATGAACGGGAGTATGCTTTACACGTTGAATCTTCGTTCGAAAGGAGCAAATGGAACGTTTTCTCTTGGACGGGTACAAACGCCAACGCTTTACATGATCTATCAACGCCAAGAACTGATCGAGCATTTCAAAAAAGAACCATTTTATGAGATCGAATCATTGATCAAGGCAACGAATGGCTCGTTCAAAGCCCTATTAAGCCCGTCACAACGTTTTTCTACTAAAGAGGAACTACTTTCCTATGTTTCTTCTAAGGGCGCTGCAATCGGCACACAACCAGGCACGATTAAAGATCTTCAAACAAAAATGAAGAAAACGAATAGTCCCAATTTATTCTCATTGAGCAGCCTGCAGTCAAAAATCAATCAGCTGTACAAAGCAACAGCCAGTCAGACGTTGAAAGCCATGCAAGGACTGTATGAAGCAAAATTGTTGAGCTATCCAAGAACAGATACACCATTTATTACAGACAGTGAATTTCAGTACTTAAAAGCGAATTACGACAGTTATGCCCGTTTTTTATCCATAGATGAACCCATGACACAAGATCAGCCAAGAAAGCGATATGTCGATGGCAGTAAGGTGCAAGAGCATTATGCCATTATCCCGACGAAGCAAGTCGCAAGTGAGTCGGTATTCAACAAATTAGATGATCTACAAAAGAAAATCTATCTGCTCGTCATGAAAACAACGATCGCCATGTTTTTACCAGATTACACTTATGAAGAAACTGTCATAGAAACCATGGTGTCAACTCTCTGTTTCAAAGCGACGGGAAAAGTGCCAAAAGTCGAGGGGTGGAAGATCTTATTCAAAGCCGATACCAACAAGGAAAGCAAGGATAATGAAGAGAGCCAAACGTTACCAGCTGTGATGATCGGTAAAGCGATTCAAGCAGAGGTTAAAAGCGTGGAGAAAGAGACGCAGCCGCCGAAACCATTTACTGAAGGCACGTTGCTTACAGCAATGAAGACGGCTAATAAGACCGTAGATGATGAACAAGCGATCAAAATCCTTCAGGAAGTCGAAGGAATCGGTACTGAAGCGACACGTGCAAGCATTATTGAAACACTGAAGCAAAAAGAATATATCAAAGTAGAAAAAAATAAATTGATCGTCACCGAAAAAGGAAAATTATTGTGCCAGGCAGTCGAAAGCCAGCACTTATTGACGAGTGCTGAAATGACGGCAAAATGGGAAACGTACTTAAAGAAAATCGGGAAAAAAGAAGGGAATCAAGAGACCTTTATTACTAATATCAAGAAGTTTATCGTGCATTTGATCGAACACGTGCCAGATGATGTGCAGAAGTTGAATTTCCACACCTACCAAGCGGAAGTCAAAAAAGAAGCTGATAAGCAGACGATCGGTAAATGTCCGAAATGTGGCGGAAATGTGGTGTTGAAAAAGTCTTTCTACGGTTGTTCGAATTATCCCAACTGTACGTTTACGTTATCTGATCAGTTCCGGAAGAAAAAATTGACGAAAACCAATCTGAAGGATTTGTTAGTCGGGAAAGAAACCGTGGTTTCAGGAATCAAAAAGGCAGACAAGACGACCTATAATGCAAAAATCAAGTTGAGCGATACGGGACAGATCACTTTTGTATCATTTGTCAATGCGCCTAAAAAAGCAAAGAAAGTAGGGAGTAAAGCATGATCAACAACGTTGTATTAGTAGGCAGATTAACGAGAGATCCAGAATTAAAATTTACACCGAACGGTGCTGCAGTGGCCACGTTCACTTTGGCCGTGAATCGAAATTTTACCAACCAAAGCGGTCAAAAAGAAGCTGACTTCATCAATTGTGTCATTTGGCGCAAACCAGCCGAAACCCTTGCCAATTATGCAAAGAAAGGGACGCTTCTCGGCGTGACTGGTCGCATTCAGACAAGATCTTACGATAACCCACAAGGACAGCGAGTGTATGTCACAGAAGTCGTGGCAGAGACGTTTCAATTAATGGAATCAAAAGATGTGTCTGAACAGCGTGCGAATGAATCCAACGAAACAGCTGAAAAAAACAAGCCAACACCGCCACCGCTACCTAAACAAGAAACGAATCCATTTGCACAAAGCAGCACGGCCATCGATTTACCAGATGATGATTTGCCATTTTGAGAAACAAAGACGAAAAAAGACCTGGAAACCCCAGGTCTTTTTTGATATAAAATTCAGGTTCAAACGACAACTGTTTGTATCACCTATCATGAAAAGAGGAATAATGTGCGATTATTTGATGTTCACCAATTTGAATTACCTGAAAAAGAGGTGATCGATTGGGAAAAAACCAAAGGAGAGATCGGATCGATGCTCTCTAGTTATCTTGTTTCAAGAGAAAGGATGGGATTGACGAGGATGCCGCCGATCCATTCAACGTATTCGCTCTTAGACCAAGACATACCAGAAATCAAACACTCCAGCTTTGTTCAAGAAAATCAGCAGTTCAAACAAGAGTTTCTTTATTTTCACCACTTGTTTTCTTTGGGTCTGACGGCCATTAGCCATCCATATAAACCAGAAATTACCGATCGGCGACGGAAGATTTTTTTGATGCGTTTTGTCTACGGATTATCAATCAATCACGTGAGTGATCGGATCCATTATCAGAAAAATGTGATCGTCGATGATTCTCAATCCAGCTTACTGCAGTTTGCGAATGCTTTGTCTATTCTGGTACTAAAAGAACAAGAGATCTCTGCCTGACCCTGGTATTTTTTTCTATCGATCACTTCGGGTTGTGTCAGCAACACGGTTTATGAAGGAGCGGAGGTGGTGGCTGGAGCGACAGAAGGAACAAGCCTTTCGCTTGAATTCAGACATAAAAAAACGCTAAAAGCCTTGATAAATATAGGTTTTTAGCGTGGGTTATAGTATAATAGGAGTACAGTAAAGTTTGTGACGGTGGCGCTTTTTTGAAAGGTGGTGATGCTTATGAAAGTAAGTGTTCACTCTTTAGAAAGGAGAAGCCTTTTGTCTGTAGCTGAAGCATTAGGGCTAATGATTAGTTTCGGTTCTTTAATCGCAACGATCATCTTTGGCATCCTAACAGCAGTGAAAAATGACAAAAAAATAACCGTCATCTTTAGCAGGTCAGCGGTTATTTTTTAACTTAAATATCTGCCACCGTCTTAAACGGTGCTGTAGGGGAGTTGTTAGCGCAACTCCTCTTTACATAGTAATTATAGCAAGATTTCAGTGAAATATCAACCTTTTGCTCTACAGAGATAGTGTCAAGAATTTGTTGGAAAGTAGATTTCTCCAAAATTAAATTTATTATTGAGTGTTGATTTATTAAGTTTTTTTACTGCATAGCACTGGCTATTGGTTTACTTGTTCCAGTAATTAATCTATTTTCCAACAAAGGAAATTAGGTAAGAAACTGTTGAGTGGTTCAGTGAGTCGCCGTAGCTTTTTAGAAATTACAATTGTGCTATATTTTTAATATAGGTAAAGTACTTTATACCTACGAAAAATCAATTAATAAAGAGGAATCCTGTTATGAAGCTAATCCCATACAATCGATCATTTCAAACGAATATTGAGAATTACCATTTAAACGATATGTCCTATACCGCACTGCCCAAAGAAATTCTCAAAGATTCACCAGAAACTTTTTTTCCTGTACTTTGTTTTGAGAAAGATCAATTAGTCTGTTTCTTTATTTTAGATAGCGGGAAAGACAAGTTTAACTACACAAACGATACAGATAGTTTGTTACTTAGGGCATTTTCAACCGATTCTTTCCATACGAAAAAAGGATTTGCCACTTCCGCATTAAAGAAGTTACCAGCGTTCGCTAAAAGAACGTTTCCATCAGTAAATGGTATCTATTTAGGCGTAAATGTAAAAAATGAATTAGCCATTCATTTATACGAAAATGTAGGTTTTAAAGATACAAAAAGAACGTTTAACGGCCCTAAAGGAATACAAAGAATATTCACTTTGAGCCTCCAGTAGTGATGTCAATTACAAAGAACAGGTAGCTTATTTATCAAATAAATTTTACCATGAAAAATTGATCTAACAAAGGCTCTTTACTGCATAACACTGACTATTCGATTACGTGCTCCAGTAATTAATCCATTTTCTAACAGAGGGAATTTGGCAAGAAATTGTTGATTGAATTCCTTTTTAGGTCCAATCACACGTTTATCCAAACGCTTAATTCGGGTTTCTTTTTGAATTTTTTTGTTTTCATTCTCTAAATAGACCAATAACTTTCCTTGATTTTTTAGAAATACGCGTAACTTGGCTATATTGTTCGCGCCAGTTTTACTCCAGCCCAAAGGGCAGGAACTTAAGCGAGAGGACAAAACATGGCTCACATGACCCTCAGCGCTACAACCAATATAATCCTCATTGTGTTGCTTTTGAATAGCTGCCCAATTCCCGAGTAAATAGCTTTGGGCATTGAGAATGTTCTTTCTTTGATTCTCTGAAAGCGTACCATCTTCTAAGCGACTCTTAAAGAAGGCTTTTACATATTTTTTCTTATTTTGATTGACCCAATCAAGTAGAATAGCCGTACATGAAAGCATACCTATACAAGCTTTTTTTACATACTTCACTACATGAAATCGGTCTAAAACAAAAATTGTCTTCGGAAGATATCTCATACCTTCCTTAATCCATTTTGCTCCATCTCCAGAAAAATAGATTTTTTCTACTGATTTTAAGTTATATGAATCATCTAAGTAGCTGTATACCTCTTCCCAAAGACGTTGGCTATCTTGATACAGACCACTGAAATAGTGACAATTTTTTAGCTTTTTCCGTGTCGATTTCCCAGGATCCTTCTCATAAACTTCATGAACATAAACTAATTTCATAAAACGGTTCACCCCATCTTGATAAGCAACATGATCTTCGTCAGCTTCAATATAGAGCACCGTGGGTGTCTTACTTTTTTTCTTTGTAGGGACGATTAAGTTTTCCATATCTACACGATGAATCATATTCTTTATGGTTTCTTTGCTTGTGATTCCTGTGTGTTGAAATTGAGTAACCGTTTGTTGATACGATCGCTCAGATGCAGTTTCTAGAATTTTGGTTTTTAATCCCAAATCAACACGCTCATACGGTACTATGTCTAAATACTCGTCTAGTAGATAAGAGAAATGGCCATCTTTTTTGTGTTTGTAATACGTACGTCTAATTTCTATTGGTCCAAGCAGCGTGGCACAGATTTTTGTGTCTTCACTACGCTGAATATACCATTCCCGTTTTCTAACAGGGGACTGACGTAAGGCCGCGTCAGCTTCGGTAATCAACGTTTCAACCATGGAGGTACCGATCTCATTGACGCACGTTTGAATATTTTCAACAAGATCAGTAAAACTCACTTCATGATTTTGTATACCAACAAATTGTTTTACCATTTCTTGACTGATTTTTTCAGCAGCTTGTTGTACAATGTTCATAAGAGATTCCTCCTTGATGATGTTTTAAGGTTTCAAGCACCTTCATTCTAACACATCGGGAGAAACCTCTTTTTTTGTTTTCCAACAATTATTTTACGCTAACACACTATCTCTGTAGAGAGTTCAGTAAAATTTTGAGGGATAAATTACGCTATCATAATGTTAATTTTTTAGAGTATTAGACAAAAAAACTCGCCAGATATCATCCGTGAGGCTCGATACAGCTAAAGGGTATTCCTATATTTTTGTTAACATTAACTGATTTTTGTTCAAAAATAAAAAAATCAATCTATGATTGTAAAAAAGCTAGCATCAAGGAGTGAAAACTATGTTTAAACTAATTAATGATGAATCGGGATGGGAGATCTTTCAAAATGTTATTAATTCATCTGGAATTTTGTATGCGAAGTCGAAAAGTGATAGAGAATTACTAAAAAAATTAAATCCATGAGTTGGGAAGATAATACGGACAACAGACCCGTTTTTTTTCTGATGAAGTTATGATTGAAATTTTTGAAGTAGATGATATAGTAACAACTAAAAGAGGAAAGAAAAATCCGCAGAGAGAAGCTGATGCTAGAGCGTTAAGAACAGTTAAAAACTTGAATATGGACCTAACTGAGAATGCAAAAATTTTAGCAATAGGTGACAAAAGCTTTGATCCTAAAACAAAAATTTCATTCCAGGTAAAACAGAGGATCATCATAATTATCAAGTATATATTAATAATTGTAAACGAATTTGCGGTAAACATCTAGATAGTGTTTTGGCATATAGGAAAAATTATCCTGATAGAAAGCTCGTATTTTTAATTATAGATGATGCAACGGGATATGTTCCAAAAGAATCCAATCTAGTTATAGATGTATTTTATAGTTTGCCATTCTTTGATAAGAACTTCATGCATTTGTTTATTAAATCAGAAGTGGACTTTGTTTCTAGGCTTTTAATAATAAATATGTTCGTGTAAATGGTGATCATGAACAAAATTCTTATATTCCGGACTTGGTTTTAGTCTCTAAAGAGAACTACTATACCAAAAAAAACTAGAAAATATACTTCTGATAAAATGGTTTTACTAGAAATGTAGTAGTAATTTTTGTTTATTGAAAAAATGCTAACTTTGACAATTAAGCTTTATAGTAGAGGGTTAGGAGTGCAAATTGAGAACTTTATACATTATTGGAAATGGTTTTGATTTGGGTCATGGATTAAAGACTAGTTACATTGACTTTTCAGAATGGGTCAAAAAATACTATAGGGATATCTTCGAAAAAATTAATTTAATGATCAAAGAGAATAATGTATTAGAATATACTGGTGAGCATGATATAGGTTGGTTTGATTTCGAAAATAGTTTGGATAAGCTAATCCAAAGTCCGGTATTTGAAAATTATGTGCAAGGATTGTTCAGATGCTTATTTAATGGGTTATGGTGATGAAAATTGGTCAGATTCTGCACATCATGATTTTCAATATCAGGTTCAGGATTACGCTGTATCTCTGCAAGAACTACAGGATCATTTCAAAGAGTGGATACGTGAAGAAGTCTATCCGACTATAGACAGTTTATCTAGTTCTGTTGCAAAGTTTTTTGATAAACCTATTTTAGGGTAAAATGAAAGTAAAAGATAGCCTGGAGGGATGAAGATGAACCATTTTAAAGGGAAACAATTTCAAAAAGACGTGATTATTGTAGCTGTAGGTTATTATCTTAGCTATAACCTCAGTTAGCGAGACGTTCAGGAAATGCTCTATGATCGTGGCATTAACGTTTCTCATACCATGATTTTTCGTTGGGTGCAAGAATACGGTAAGCTACTATATCAAATCTGGAAAAAGAAAAATAGACAATCCTTCTATTCGTGGAAAATGGACGAAACCTACGTTAAAATCAAAGGGAAGTGGCATTATCTGTATCGTGCGATCGATGCCGATGGGTTAACTTTAGATATTTGGATACGAAAAAAGCGCAATGCGCAAGCAGCGTATGCGTTTCTAAAGAGATTGTTCAAGCAATTTGGAGAGCCAAAGTTCCTAGTGACGGATAAAGCACAGTCGATTGCTTGTGCTTTCAAAAAGTTACAAAACTATGGATTTTATAAGCAGACAAAGCACCGAACAGTAAAATACTTGAATAATCTGATTGAACAAGACCAACGTCCTATCAAGCGTCGCAACAAATTTTATCGAAGCCTACTTACTGTCTCAACCACGATTAAAGGCATGGAAGCGATTCGAGGAATATACAAAAAAGTCGAAAAGAAGGGAATCTATTTGGCTCTTCATTCTCCACAGAAATCAACATATTACTGGGAATTCCAACTTAAGATGTTGATAAAATGGATCAGTAGTATTAATTGTTAAACTTTGCAACAGAAACAAAATAACCTATAGAAAAAGGACGTATGCCATGAAACAATTATTTTTAGACGGATCTCAGTCATTTTCCAAAAGGAATCAGCCTTATCTTGCCTATGTCAGTAAGGTTGAAGCGATGGACTTGTCACATCCTCGTATTCTGCATTCTCATAAAGATATCGTGGAAATCATTTTAATTACAAGTGGACATGACGAGATTTTTATTGATGCTAATCAATACCCAATCAAAAAAGGGGACTTGCTCATCTACAATAGCGGTGTCGTTCATGATGAGCTTTTTCAAAATGAGAAAAATCCGATAGCTCTTTATTGTGTCGGTATCAAAAATATCCATGAAGAGCAATTGCCTGCAAACAGCTTGATTCCTGAATCCTTTTCACCAATTTTTGCAACAAAAGCTTGCTTTGGTCTCTTAATGCACTTATTTTCATCCATTTTTCTTCTTGTAGATGATCCCTTCGTTCACTATGAGATTGCTGTACAAAACATCCTTGCTGCACTTTTAGAAATCATCAAAACAACTATTCTAGCTGACACAGTCTCTTTGCCCAATAGAAAAAATGAGGAAAGTGCCATCTTGCAATCAATCAAGCGTTACATTGATCAACATTTCAGTGAACCTATCCAACTGCAATATCTAGAAGAAAATTGGCACATCAGCCGCTACTATCTTTCCCATAAATTCAAAGAAGCTTATGGGTATTCGACGATCGATTACCTGAATCGCCGACGAATCGGTGAAGCCCAAACATTGTTGCTCAATACCAAAAAAACGATCACTGAGATTTCCTTAGCAGTGGGCTTTAATAGTGCTGCTTATTTCAATAATGTCTTTAAAAGAAATGTCTCTTTGACCCCTAAAGAATACCGCAAGCGCTATTTAAAATAAGAATAGCGCTTTTTTAGCGCAAGATTTTCTAATTTATCCTTTTTGATCACTGCTTTTCATAAGAAAACCAACATTTTTTTAAACAAGATTTTGAAATAAACTTCCACTGATACATGTTACTCTTTTCACATAGACAATAACTTTCTCTAAAACTTAGGGGAAGAAAAAAATCATTCATTTGGAATAGATTAGGAGGATATTATGGGAAACATACTACTTGGACTCGTCCCAGCTTTAATGTGGGGGATCCAACCACTTGTCATGCAAAAAATCGGGGGGAAAACAACCAATCAACAAATGGGCATGGCAATGGGGACATTACTCTTTTCAATTGGCGTCATCTTGATTCATCAACCACAGGCTTGGACGATGAATCTTATCGTTTCTTCATTGGCTTGCGGCATCATCTGGTCTCTTGGACAAATCAATCAGATCAAGGGATTCCATCTAATGGGGGTTTCAAAGGCAATGCCTATTTCTACAGGAACACAATTGATTGGAACCTCTCTTGTCGGAATTTTATATTTCCACGAATGGGATAAAAGTATGCAGTATCTATTGGGCATCACCGCCTTGATCCTGATTATCATCGGTGTCGCCTTTACGGCATTTCAAGAGTCTCAAACTAACCAAACAAATGAAACAGTGAACATGAAAAAAGGATTCTTGATTTTATTGTTGTCTTCTGCTGCCTTTGTTTTATACGCTGTGATTCCACGACTTGCCAACGTCAATGGATGGGATGCTGTCTTCCCTCAGGCAATCGGTATGTTTTTAGGCTCTCTTCTTTTTTGTTCTTTTGAAAAATCGCCAAATCTTTTTGGAAAAAAATCTCTTCAAAATATTTTAACTGGTCTTATTTTTGCTGTTGCCAACATTGCTATGATGCTTTCAAATGAGAAAAATGGCGTAGCCATTGGCTTTACATTATCACAAATGAATGTGGTCATCTCTACCTTAGGGGGGGTGCTGATATTGAAAGAAGCAAAAACCTCCAAAGAATTAAAATATACATTGATTGGCGTCTTGTTAGTTGCTGCTGGCGGAATTTTGATTGGTTTGACCAAGGCACCATAATAAAGAGTCTTTCATCATTAAGTTATTGGGAGGAATGGGGACATGGTTTTAAATTTGGGAATAATTGGAACTGGAGCCATTGGTAGAGATCATATTGAAAGAATATCAACAGTTATTCAAGGGGCAAAAATCACTGGTGTTTTTGATATTTTAGCGGATGCCGCCAACAAAGCAGTAGCAGACTTCAAATTAGACGCCACCGTATTTTCTTCGGAAGAAGAACTGATTGCATCAAAAAACGTAGATGCTATTCTTGTCTGCAGTAAAAACGATACCCACTTTTCTCCTATCATGAAAGCAATTGAGGCCGGAAAATGTGTATTCACTGAGAAGCCGATGACAACTACCGAAGCAGAAAGTGAACAAATCATTGACACGGAAGTTGCCAAAAAGCATCGTTTTGTTCAAGTTGGCTTTATGCGGCGTTATGACCCCGGCTATCAAGCACTAAAAAAAGTCATCGATGCAGGAGAAATCGGTCTGCCTCTGTTGGGAAATTGCCGCCATTACTGTGCTAAAGCCCCGACAAATTATTTTACGACTGAAATGGTCGTCAATGATTCCTTTATTCATGAAATTGATATTTTGCACTACTTATTCAATGAGGATTATCAAAGTATTGAAATGAAATTTGCTCGGCCAAACACACTGAATCCTGCAAAAAAACTGCGGGATCCACAACTAGCCATCGTTACGATGAAAAGCGGTGCGATCATTACCGTCGAATTGAATTTAAATAGCCAGTACGGCTATGATATCCAATGCAGGATCGTTGGTGAAACAGGAAGTGTTTCCTTACCAGAAGTTCAAAGTACTGAGATTCGTAAAAATGGTGAAATTACTTATCCCATCCATAAGGACTGGAGTTTACGCTTTGTCGAAGCTTATAATAGAGAAATACAGGCCTTCGTTGATCAGGTCACTCGTTTTAATACACCAGCCATGCCAACCGCCTGGGATGGCTACATTGCAGCGGTTGCATCAGATGCGGCCATTCGATCACAAAAAGAAGAAAAAGCAATACCTGTTGAATTAAAGAAAATCCCAACGATTTATCAAAATTAAGGAGAGCAGACGTAACATCCACTCTGTCGCATCCATCAAATGACGAGGACACCGGAAAAAAATTTTCCAAAAAAATCGAAAAATCATACGACTATACGGAGTTGTTTTCACATGCTCTATTTTATTTCCAGAAGTGACTTACTTCTGCTGCAATCTTAGGAGGAATGAAAATGAAAGTAAAAATAGCTATTATCGGTACCGGAAGAATTGGACGCCTGCATCTTAAGAATATCGCTGCTTTGAGAGAGCTTTATGAGATTGTTGCTATCGCCGATCCCTATGATAAAAATCTTGCTGCATTAGCAACGGAGTACAATGTCCCATTTTATACAACTGATTATAAAGAAATCTTTACCCAACCGCCTGTAGAGGCCATCGTCATCGCTTCTTCAACGGATACCCATGCTGAGATCATTTTGGCGGGCGTTGCCCACAGTAAAGTGATTTTTTGTGAAAAACCCATTGATACTAGCCTTGAACGGATCAAAGAAGTATTAAAGGCTGTCGAGGATGCAGGCGCACTGTTACAAATAGGATTTAATCGCCGCTTTGACCACAATTTTAGAAAAGTACAAGAAACGGTGGTGGCTGGTAATATCGGACAGCCCCACATCATCAAAATCACTTCAAGAGATCCTGAACCACCTTCCATCAGCTACATCAAAATCTCTGGCGGCTTGTTTAATGATATGATGATCCACGACTTTGACATGGCTCGCTATTTAAGCGGAAGTGAAGTCGTAGAGGTTTATGCCAATGGTGCCGTTCTTGTAGATCCTGCAATTGGTGAGGCAGGCGACATCGATACTGCGATCGTCACCTTAAAATTTGCCAATGGTGCCTTAGGGGTCATTGACAATAGTCGGCAAGCAAAATACGGTTATGACCAACGCGTCGAAGTCTTTGGCTCAAAGGGTCAAGTGGTCGCCTACAATGATCATAAGACAAATGTGGAGATCGACACCGTTGAAGGAGGCTTAAAAGATAAAATTCCTTTCTTCTTTTTAGACCGTTATGAACAAGCTTATCGTGATCAATTTAAAGAGTTTTATCAAGTAGTCATCAATAAAACAGCCCCAATCGTTGATGGCCAAGACGGCTTAAAATCAGTTGTGATCGCCAAAGCCGCCCTTCGCTCCTTACAAGAAGGAAAGC
This sequence comes from Enterococcus sp. OL5, assembly GCF_006491895.1. Lineage (NCBI taxonomy): Bacteria > Bacillati > Bacillota > Bacilli > Lactobacillales > Enterococcaceae > Enterococcus > Enterococcus sp. OL5. Next base: position 3,825 of record NZ_VHIL01000019.1, on the reverse strand, counting down.
CTGTGGAGTTGTAAGCCTGTCATCTTATTTCATCAAGATAAAAAAAGGCTGTGACAGTAGTGCTAAGCTCCGAGAAATAAGAAGGACAAGCCAAAAATAGCTCCTTTTATTTTTGAGATTGTTCGCCGTATTTCCGAGAGAGCTACTCCTGGAACACCGCTTATTCGTATTTTAGAGGCTGCACCATACAATTGTCACAGCCCCATTGCTCATGTTACTTGTCTCTCAGCCATTGTATCTCTTTTTATTCCTTGAATTATTTTTCATGAGTACAAGGATACGAATGCTAAGAATAAAAGCAGCCTTGCAAGCGTATAACTCTACTCATAGAAGTTGGCCACTTTTCCTTGTTACGAGCATCGTCTGATTACTGCTCGTAACAAAGTCAAGTTGGCCTTCTATTTTTTTTTTGACAATGTTTTAATCTGACTGAGGCTACACCAAAACTAAGAATGCTTTGTTTGTGGACCAAAAAATCAGGCTATTTCTGATTCATTGAATAGTTATCGATCATGCCATTTCCCTTTAATTATTGCCTCATACCCACGTTTTCTAACAGCCTTAGCCGTGGTCTCACCGATCGTAAGAATCGTCAAGTCGGTTTCTGGATATTTTTTGAGCAAAGGATAAAATCGATGCCACGCAGAAGGGCTGGTCAAATAAACACACGCTATCTGGCCTGTTCTCAACAATCGATGGATTTCTTGGCTGCTGCCTTTAGGCTGAGTGTTAGTATATGCAATAAAGCTGTAAATATCATGTTTGTCAGATAATAGCTGTTCGATTTGTTGATTGGCTAATTGACTCTTTGGATAACTAATTGTTGACTTTTGCGGGTATTCTTGTTGCCACTGTAAAAGCATCTCCTCTTTTATTGGGATAGAGCTGATGAAGGTTGGATCAAAACCGCACCCACGAACAGCTTGAGCAGTACTTTCACCAATAACCGCAATTTTGATAGTTCTAGGAACCACAGCTAAAACCGGCTTGACAGCAGCTTGACTCGTAAAAAAGACCCACTCACTTTGACGTAATTGCATTTGGGTGACTGCAGATATCTCTTCATAATGGATTTCGCTTAAAGGCTGGATCACCGTTTGATAGCCTTTGGATTCAAAAAAATTGGTCTTTTTTGTTTAATCCATCTCCTCGAGTCAATAAGATACGCTTAGGTGTTATTTCAAGGCTTGGTAAGCTTTTGTCGCTATCGATAGTGGATCACTCCCTGTTAAACAAATCTTTCTTCCTTTGGCCTTTTTATTTTCCGCAAGAAACCCATAAAATTTCCAGCCGCTATCTGTAGACTGTGCAAATCCGCCAATTGGAATTTCACAATTCCCTTGCATTTGTCTTAAAAAATGACGTTCCGCCATAGCTGCCAGTTCTGTTTTTGGCTCCGTTATTTGCTTCAAATAGTCTCTTAAACAACGATCATTTTTCCGGCATTCAACACCTAAAATACCTTGTCCGACTTCAGGGACACATTCTTCTGGTGTCAAAATGCGATAGGCTGGGATCTTTGAAAAATAATCCATTCTGGCTAATCCCGCACAAGCTAAAACAGTTCCGTCCATTTTTTGCGCGTGCATTTTTTGAAGCTGGGTTTCTATTTTTCCTCGTATTGGAACAAAATGCATATCAGAATAAAGGGCTCTTAATTGAAGTTCTCTGCGACTGCTGCTGGTTCCGATAGTCAACCCATTCTTTTCTTTTGGCTCTTTTTCTTCTCGCCAAATCAAGCAATCATAGGGCATGGCACGTGTTGGTGTAGCTGCTAGTACTAAATCTTCAGGCAATTGAGCGGGCATGTCCTTCAAGTTGTGGACCGCAAAATCGATGGCTCCTTGTTGGAGCTGGTATTCCACTTCTTTCACAAAAACACCTTTTCCACCAATTTGGCTCAAGCTCACGTGTTGTTGTCTATCCCCTTTTGTTGACAGCCCTACGATCTCAAAGGTCTGCTTAGGATTGATTTTTTGTAATTCCTCAATAACGAGAGTTGTTTGCTTCATTGCTAATGGACTTTTTCGTGTCCCTACTTTTAAAGATTTCATCATGGCCTCTTTTTTCTAAAATATTTTCTTAATTATAGAAGATACATTCACATTCGCCAATACCTTCACTTGATTTGCCACAACTCAAAAACAACGACCCCACATTATTCACTGTGGTTCTGTTGCAAAGTTTTTTGATAAACCTATTTTAGGGTAAAATGAAAGTAAAAGATAGCCTGGAGGGACGAAGATGAACCATTTTAAAGGGAAACAATTTCAAAAAGACGTGATTATTGTAGCTGTAGGTTATTATCTTAGCTATAACCTCAGTTAGTGAGACGTTCAGGAAATGTTCTATGATCGTGGTGTGAATCCCGATAGTAGAATGTAAGAAAGGGGGGACGGATGTTTTTTTTGACTTTTTCAACAATTACATTCCTGTTTCTTCCGATATTGAAGAGAACTTAGTCCTCCTAAAGATAACTTGATCCGATGATTATTATTCCTCTGGATTTAATCATCCAAGTGATCCATAATATAATTCATTGAGGTGTTTTTTCAGTCCCGTTGGTAAAACATTTCATTCTTTAATCGCCCAAAGAAGCCTTCACACGCAGTGTTATCTGGTGAACAAACTTTTTTTGACATGGAACGTGGCAAATTTGCTTTGTTCATCCTTTCAATCTAACCAGGCCATCTATAATGAGCCCCGCGATTAAAATGAACAATTGGCCGCTCTTGGTTTTGAAGTATAGCTAGTCCAACATCTAACATAGTATTCACTAATGCTGCATCAGGCATGGTGCCAATTGTCCAGCTAATAATAGCTTCATCATAATAATCAACAATTGGCGACAAATAAACTTTTCCTGCCGAGATTTTGAATTCAGTAATATCAGTCAACCGTTTTTCATTAGGCTTTGTCGCTTTAAAATTACGATTCAATAAGTTTGGTTTTGCAGTTCTGATCTCACCAGCATACGCAATGGAAAATCCCTTCCAAGATACATGCCTTTCCATTGATACAGAGTGACTCTACTGATGCCTTCGGCTTCAGCTAAGCGTTTTTTGTTGGTTTGAGGCGCTTAGAATTTTTTTAACACGTTATTTTTTTGATCTTGGTTTAACTTTATTGCACTTTTCCGAAGTTTTCTAGCCCTGGGCGCCAGTTCTTCACACCATTGCCGCAATGACTCTCTATTTGGGTATCCAAGCATCCGAATGGTTCGTGCGTAACATTGACCATATTCAAAATAATGATTCACTGCTATTCGTTTTTGTTCTTCAAAATACTTTGATTTTTTTCGGTGCTTTAGATGAAGCGCTCCAGTTATCAAATATTTCTTGTACCATTTGCGAAGTGCGCCAACGGAAGGATAGTCTAATTCACGAATGCTAGTAGTATAGGAACAATCGTACTTTAAAAATAACTGAATGGCTTTTACACGTTCTTCATGGGAAAACATACGGACTTTCCTTCTAAGTTCATTTTTGGTCCAGGATTATATCCGCATCTCCAATATCAAATAATATATTTTTGTTCATTAATTCCTTCTAAGTTAAAAATGATATAAAATGAGCACGAGCTATGTATGAAGTGACCCTAGAAAACTAGATTTTTTGTTATAACTTCCGAGTGGAGTTGTCAAGAAAAACTGGACACTTAGTTAAGAGAATAAGTTTGGACTTGGTATAATAAACTAGACAATAAATTAAGGGAAAGAGAGGATCTAGATTATGCCAAGACGTTCATTTGATAAAGCATTTAAAATCGCCGCTGTAAAACTGGTAACTGAAGAAGGATTTTCTGTTAAAGAAGTTAGCCTACAGC
>NZ_VHIL01000018.1:0-60655 GCF_006491895.1 Enterococcus sp. OL5 | reverse complement strand
ATTAGAAAAAACGTACTGCAGACAGGCATCTGCCAAGGTTAGCTAAAATAGCTGGCTTGGCGATAACTGGACTTGCGGCACGTTTTTGCTTTTATAGACAACGAAAAAAACCCATAGGATGGTAATGGGTTTCTGGTTACCCTATGAAATAGGATACAGGATGTACCTATATAGTAATATGGTGTGATCAAAAAGGAAAGTTCAATTTTTCATCAAAACATGAAATTGTTGAAAATCGATTGTTTTTCTGACGAAAAAATCAACTTATAATTATTTTCCGTCTGTTATTCCGTATAGAAACCAACGAGTTGATACCAGCGACGATGCTCAATATGGTAGGCATCAGGTGAGTACCCTGACATTGAAAAACCGATAAAGGTGATGACCAGTCCGATAATAATAAACAACAGACTGAGAAAAACGAAAAAGCGCTTATTGATTTTGATCATAGGACTGCCTTCTTTCGATAGTTTTGAACAAATGATTTCGGCCAAACGACAAGGGAGTGGGTAAGGCGTGAAAAAGGTCGGCTCATACTAAAAGTGGCGATCAGGCAAAGCAGCCCTAGACCAAATAAGAAAATCCCCACACCTAACTGACTTAAAAAGAGATAGAAACCATCCGCCATCAGCATGGGACTTAAGACAACGCTGGCGATCCCACCGATAAACGTAGTGACACCAATCATGCCAGTGGTGAAAGGCACACACCAGATGATTATTAAAAAGCTTAGGATCAGCAATGCGGCACTTAACAATAAGCTGCCCCACAATGGGAAGCCTAGTACTAAAATCAAAAGCAAAAAGGGATGAAAGCGGCGAGGAATCTCTACTACGACCTCTTCCGTTTCGGTGACTGCTTGGATCAGTTCTTTTGGGGAGCCAAGGCGTGCCACGGCTTCTTCTTCGGTGTATCCTTCTTCCATCAAATCTTCGATCATCTCGTCATAATAGTTGATCAGCTGATGAATCTCGCTAGGTCTGACTTTTTCAGATAATTCTGCAGCCAATGCCTTGATAAAATCAACTCTGTTCATCTAATGTTCCTCCTTTAATAAATCGCTGGATCAATGTCAATTGGGGCCAGTCGTTGGTTAAAAAATCATCGATCCGCTGTTTGCCAAGTCTGGTCAGGCGGTAGTATTTTCGGGTCCGTCCTTGATGGCTTTTATTATAAGTCTCAACCGCTCGGCTGGCCTCTAAGCGCTTCAAGATAGGATAGAGCGTTGATTCTGAGATTGGCAGTAAAGGAGATATGTTTTTGACTAATTCATAGCCATAAGAGTCACCATGCTGCAAATAGGCTAAAACACAAATTTCCAATAATCCTTTTTTTAATTGGGCATCCAAAGGCTCTCCTCCTGTTCATACTCATACTATACATTACATAGTATCATTCCACAAGCAGCACCAGTCAAAATCAGCCTTAAGTCTGAGCACCATAAGACAACAAGAGCTCATTCGACAAAATGGTCAAAAATAAAAAATAAAATTAAGAAAATCGGCAGAAAGTATAGGTTAACGTGCTCTTTTTTGTTAAAGTAGAAGTATATAGATTACTTTCAGTAAGAAAATGGGCGTTGGTTGTGTTTCTAAAAGCTGCAAGTAGTCAAAATGAATGAGACGAACGTCAGCAAGAATTGGTGACGTCCAGAAAGGAAGGGGTATTATGAGAAAAGCAACGATTACGAAAAAATATTTGATCAATTGCTTAAAAAAATATCTGGTGGAGTATCTTTATCGACCACTCACTGTCCGCGACATTGCTAATTACGCACGAACATCGACTCAACCAATCTATTTGAATTTTTCAAACATGCAGAATTTCAAGCAGGCGATGGTCGAGGATGTGTTTCGCGATATTCATGAAGCAAAAAAAGAGTCAGTGGCGACACTAGATCCTTTATACAGTTTTTGGCATGACTATTACGTGTTCGCCAGTCGCAATCGGGCCCTCTTTTTTGCATTATTTTTAAATGATATTGGTTGTGGTCCTTACATAAAAGAGCGTTCTTTTGCATATTTTCAAGAAGCAATTGCTGAATCAGCTGTTTTTCAATGTGCGCAAGAAAACGATCTGAGGAAATACCATGAAGAAGCCTTGATTTTTTTTAGCGGTTTGGTATTGCTGTTTATTCGTGAAGGGTGTACTGACGGCAACAAGGATTTTATAAAAGATACCATGGAGTATTGGGAACGAATGTTAAAGAAAGCAAAAGGCGTGACGCGAGACCATGGTCGGCAAGGATTATTAGAGGTCGGTACGTTTGCTGTAGAGGAATAGGTACTTGAAATCAAGCATTAAAATAAATATCTGAATATTTTGACACCAAAAAACCGTTAGTGATTAAACATTCTTCACTCACGGTTTTTTTTGAGGAGGTAAGTCTTGCGGTATGAGTAGAACAATGGTGGTGTTTTCACCTTTTACTGATTGAATCGATAAGGAAGCTTGCGTGCCATAGTACAATGCTAGCCGCTGGCGTACATTGTTGATACCATAGTGTTGATCAGAAGGTTGCTCCAGTTGTTTTAGCTGTTCAGGATCAATCCCGGAACCATTGTCTTGGATCTCGAACCGCAGCCGCTGCTCTTCTTTAAGACAGCGGATCGTCAATACGCCTCTGCGCCCATCTTCAATATGATCCAGCCCATGAAAGACGGCATTTTCGACAAACGGCTGCAAGAGCAGATTAATCATCGGATATTCATCGATATTTGAGTCAATTTCGAGGACTAAATCAAAGGAATGGTGATGCATTTTTTGCTGGATTTTCGCATAGGTGATCGTCAGATCGAGTTCTTTGCTGACAGATAACCGATTGGATCCTTGATTTAGGCTGAGACGGTAGAATCGAGATAGCAGCTGAGCCATCTCACGGATTTCGTGGTTGCCGTTTAGTGTGGCAGTATTGCTGATAAGTGCTAAGGAATTATAAAAGAAATGCGGATTGATCTGGGCTTGCAGAGCCCGCAATTCGTATTCTTTTTGTTTCAATTCGGCTTCATATACTTCATTGATCAGCTCAGCGATTTTATCTAGCATTTTTTGAAAATTGGTGTATAACTGTCCGACTTCATCTTTTGAAGAATATGTGTGCTGGATTTTGAATTGATCCATTGATAAAGAGGCCATTTGCTGGGTCAAAGAGTTGATCGGCTGTACCACGTTTTAGCCAACCACCAGCTGGATAAAACCAATATCATTAATACAAAACCAAAGATAATAAGTGCTGCACCAACTAGATACAGTAAACTGCTGAAAAATGACTGTGCGGTTTTAACAAAAACGATTTGCCAATGATTATCCAGCAGTACAGGTGCCTCTTCAATAACTGCGTTTCCAACCAGCCACTGTTTTTGAGTACGTTGCTGCTTCGTCAAATAATCAATGCGGTAAAGCGTCTGCCCGGTCTCTGACTGGATCGTCAAATCATACGGCTCCTCAGTGACTGCATCAAGATTCGTGAACAATGCTGCTCGATCGATGGTTAAAACGATGTAGTTTAAGGAATCTGCGGTATGGCCTTTTAAAAAAAGGTTGGTATAAAAAGAAAGCTCCTCCCGTTCTTTGTCAAAATACGTTCGAATCTCGGTCGAAGGTTTTTCTTGTAGAAAAGGCAGTGCTGTATCAGCCGTGATTTTTTTGACGTATTGCCCATGATCATAAAGATCGATCGTGGTGTATAGCGTGATGCCTTTAATATCTGCTTGCGGAAAACGAACACTGTGAAACAAAGGCACGATCGTATTTTGAAAGAGATTGTATTGATCAAAGTTTGAGAAGCGTTGACTAGAAAGCTCTTGCGTCAAGGCGGTATTGTTGGCTAAAAAGAGCAGGCTGTCCCGATAGGTATGGATCTTGCTTTCTAACTGATAGCTGATACTTTTGAGATTATCGGAGTAAGCACTTTTTTCCTGCTGTTGGATAAAGGCTCGGATGATAGATACCCCGACAAAGGTCAAAACGATCAGAGGAACAATGCTTGAAAGAATCGAAATAAGGGCGATCTTTTTTTGAAAACGAAAATTTTTAAAACAATCGTGGACTTTTCTTAACAAGAGGGACCTCTCTTTCTATAGGCATCCGGCGTCATTCCGACAATTTCTCGGAACGTTTTGCAAAAATAGGAATAATGATTAAAGCCAACTTGTTTGGAGATAGTTCGAATGCTGCAGTTCGAGTTCTTTAAACGCTTCTGAGCCTGTTTGATACGGTAAGACTTGATGTACTTGGTGATACCCATGCCTTCAGAAGTACTGAATAATTCGCTTAGGTAGTTAGGATTGATATTGACTTCCTTTGCTAAGCGCTCCAAGCTCAACTCTTGGTGAAAATGAGCGAATATATAGGATTTTACTTGGCGCACATAGTCATTTGACTGACTCCCGTTGATTTGAAGCAGTGCATCATGGATATAACGGAAGAGGGCATCAAAAATATCCGCAATTATTTGTAGACTTGGCGCTTCCAGTATTTTTCCGATCTGATTAGCGCCATGCTCCGCATCAAAGGCGATCGTGCACTGATCGATGATGGTTTGATAAAAGGTCGCAAAATAAAATTTGGTATTGGTTGGTTCCTCACGTCCATTTGTTTCAAAGCAGTCGAAAACTGTTTTCACAAGCGCGTGTGCTTTTTTACTTTCGTATTGATTCACATACGAAACGGTTTTTTCAAAAAGAGCTTTCTTGACGATGTAGTGATCTCCCGGAAGCAGCTGGCAGATTTTCCCTTTGTTTTGCTGATAAAAAGACCGCTGACTGGTTCTCAGTAAGTCATGATAGGTGCCATACACCCCTGAATGGTGGGGAACTGGCCCGCTGTCAAAAAGTGTTATTTTTTGCTGAAACTGTTCGGAAAAATAGGTAGTTAAGTTGTTTTTTCGCTCTTCGATTTCCCTTTTTGGCAAAGGTTCGTTAAAAAAGAGCAGTTGTGCTGGAGCTAAAAACAAACTGAACATTTCAGGAAATGCAGCAGACAGCGAAGGGACAAAATCCGGCGCATTCCAAGAATCCAGCGGCCAAGTAACGAGAAAAAAAGAGGGATGAGTCTTAAAAAAATCTTGTGCAATCGATTGCTCTTTCTTCGGCAGTGAATGCCAAGGATAGCCATAAAAAAGTTTACTCAAAATCTCTTTCAAGTAATGGGTTTGTGCGATTGTTTTTGTGTAAGCACGTTGCTTTTGTTGATCAATAAAAAGAATGATTTTATTTATTTGTTCATAAAAATCACCAGGGTCGATTGGTTTTAAGAGGTAGTCAACCGCTTGTAACTGTATGGCTTTTTTTACATAATGAAAATCTTCAAAGCCGCTGATAAACATCACAGGAATTTCAGGAGCTGCTTCTTTGATTCTCGCTACGAGGGCATGTCCATCCATAAAGGGCATCTTTACGTCGGTAATTATCAAGTCAAAGGGCTGTTTCTGAAAAAGTTGCCAGGCTTCGCGGCCATTTTTGGCTTCTTCGATCAGCCATTCTTTTTCATGCTGACTCAAGAAGTATTTGATCACTTCTCTTTGATCGTAGCTGTCATCAGCAAGCAGCAGTCGGTACATGGTTTTCGCCGTCCTTTCGTATAGAGAATATTACGCAGTCGCTTCTTCTTTCTATAGTAAGCGATAAACAAAAAAAGCACAGAGCGAATTTGTAAACGTTTTATTTTTCTGGAAATCGTGCTATGAATCTGAAAAAAGTGCTATATTTTCTGTGGAAGCGATTGCGTATAATAAGGATATCAAAAAAGTTTGAGGAGGAAAACAATGAAATTTAGGCGGGGGACAGCAATGTTAACAGCAGTTGCTTCAGTACTTATTATGACAGGATGCAGTTCAGAAGAAGCAAAGACCAATGAAAATGGGGATACCGTGATTACGATCGGACGCCAGACCGCACCGAACTCGAAACTACCTGAGGGGGATTCTTACAGCAATAACGCATATACTCGATTGATTCAAGAACGCTTGGGCATCGAGCTGGAGAGTGCCTTTGAAGCCCATGGGGAAGACTATGATCGTCAAGTATCGCTAGCGATCGCTTCAGGGGAACTACCGGATACGATGATTGTCGGATCAAGAGATGAATTGGAAGAATTAGTTAACAATGATTTAGTAGAAGACTTGACCGAAGTATTTGAGGAGCATGCCGACGATTTTCTAAAAGACATCTATGATTCGTTTGATGGGATTCAGTTAGAAGCAGCCACGTTTGATGATCGCTTGATGGCGATTCCATCTACTAGCGATGACTTCGGGCCCAATCTTGTCTGGTTGCGCCAAGACTGGCTAGATGAGTTGGGTATTGAACTGGATAAAGATGGCAATCGCTCAATCACTTTGGATGAGTTGAAGGAAACAGCGATTGCTTTTCAAGAAAATGATTTAGCCAATACCGGAAAAGCGGTTGGTTTGCCATTGGCCTTCTGGTTGTCTTCGCCAAATCATGGGGGCACGGCATATACCGGAACAGCCATCATGAATGCGTTTGGGGCCTACCCAAAATCGTATCTTCAAGATGAGAACGGGCAGATGTTTTATGGCTCCAATACGCCAGAAATGAAAGAAGCACTAACGCTGCTGAAGGACTGGCAAGATGAAGGATTCATGGATCCGCAATTTGGTACCCGTACGTATGATGATATCCATGCCATGATGGTTAATGGAGAGACGGGGATCGCTTTTGGTCCTTGGCACATGCCTGACTGGGGCTTAGTACAAGCTAAACAAAATGATCCAAATGCTGAATTTGTTCCTTATGCCCTTGAAAATGCTAACGGCGATGGAGGGGTCAATGCCGTGGCTAACCGCGGCACTGGGCAATACATCGTGGTGCGCAAAGGTTTTTCTGAGCCGGAAAAAATCATGGAGATGATCAATCTGATTTATGGTGAAGTTGCCAACTCGGAGGATATTGAAACCGAGTTTCCGGAAATTTATGACTATGCGAAAGTGGATGTCGATGGGACGGTTCGTCCATGGAATGTTGTTTTCTTAAAAGCCTATAGTGAGATTGATGATGCAGTAGAAGCTTCCAAGGCGGCGGTTGGCGAAACATCTATCGATGATATCTCCAACTTCTTCATCAAAGAAAACGCCGAAAAAATCAAGCAATATCTGGATAGCCCTGAAGAAACTGATCCGGTGGACTGGACCCGCTATGCCTCTCGCTATTTAGCCGTCAATAATGTGATGGGCGGTATCAGAGAGCAAGGACGCTTGAATGAAGTGAAACCACCGCGTTTTGATTCGATCAAAGCCAATGAACGAAACGGCGCACAAGTAGGGAAACTGGAGGAAGAGACCTTCATTAAGTTTATCACTGGAGAAGAACCCCTGGAGAATTTCGACACCTACGTGGAAACCTGGAATAGCCAAGGTGGGACAGCCATACTTGAAGAAATGCAAGAAGTAGTAGATCAGCGAGCAGATAATTAAGCGGCCACTCCAGCGGTTCTGACACTCGACTTTCGAACAAAGAAAAGCAAGGTTGTATGCAGGAAAATCGACTGCAGGTGCCTTTTCTTTGTTCGAATTTTTTCATCAAGCGGCTGGTGAGGCAAAAACTTTATGGAGGAGTAAGTAAATGGAACTTTCTGTTGAAAAAGAAAGCAAAAAAGAAAAGAAAAAGTGGTTTTCTCGAGACCAGCTTTTCTTTTTAGGGATGATTTTACCAGGCATCATTTTTATTTTGATTTTTTCTTATGGTCCTATGTTTGGGTTGTTGATGGCATTTCAAGATTATGTGCCAGCGAAAGGTGTATTGGGTTCTGAATTTGTAGGATTCGAGCACTTTCGCTACCTGTTCAGTTTACCGGATATTTTCTTAGTAACTAAAAACACGATTTTTATCGCTTTTTGGAAAATTATCTTTAATACGATCGTACCGATTCTTTTTGCGATTCTATTAAATGAAGTGCGTGTAAAGTGGATGAAACGCTCCATTCAGACCATCGTATATTTGCCCCATTTTCTTTCATGGGTCATATTGGCTTCAGTAGTGGTCAATTTATTCAGTCTTGATGGAACGGTGAATCAGATTTTACAAAACTTTGGTGTAGAACCATTAAACTTTTTGGGTAGTAATCAGTTGTTTCCTCGTTTACTGATCGGGACCGATGTTTGGAAAAGTTTCGGTTACAGTTCGATCGTGTACCTTGCTGCCATTACCTCGATCGATCCGGGATTATATGAAGCAGCAACGATGGATGGTGCTTCTTGGTCAAAAAAAGTCTGGCACGTAACCCTGCCGGGGATGATGCCTTTTATTTTGCTGATGACGATTTTGTCGCTGCCTAATATCTTGAATGCCGGCTTCGACCAAATTTATAACCTGTATTCTCCGGTTGTGTATCAAAGCGGCGATATTATCGATACCTATGTCTACCGAATCGGTCTGATCGGTAGAGACTACAGCTTAGGGACTGCCGTTGGTCTGGTCAAATCGGTGATCGGTCTATTCTTGATTTGGTCTTCCAACAAAATTGCGGAGAAGAAGACTGACAGAGTGATGTTTTAAGGAAAGGAAAAAAGAGATGAAAGAAAAATTTAGTATACGGCATGCAGTAATTTATTTGATCGTCATTGTTTTAGCTCTTTCTTGTTTAGTACCGATGTTGAATGTCGTGGCACTTTCTTTAAGCAGCAGCAGTGCGGTCGCGGCAAATGCTGTGGGGCTATGGCCAGTGGATCTGACCTTAGCGGCTTATGAGCGCATCATGAGCGATCAGCAGTTTTGGCGTTCCTTTGGGATCTCGGTCATTCGTGTGATCGTTTCGTTGCTGTTGAACCTCTTGATGATCGTAACGATGGCGTACCCGCTGTCTAAATCAAAAAAAGTATTTCGAACGAGAAAATTATTCATGGGCGTGATGGTTTTTGCTATGCTATTCAGCGGCGGCATGATCCCAACGTATTTAGTCGTTCGCAATCTAGGGTTATTGAATACGATTTGGTCCCTGATTTTACCTAGTGCAGTCCCTATCGGCAGTGTGATCTTGGTGATTAATTTCTTTCGGGGAATCCCCAAATCATTGGAAGAATCTGCTCGGATCGATGGTGCCAACCCACTGCAGATTTTGGGACGAATCTATATCCCAATGTCATTGCCGTGTTTGGCAACCGTTTCTCTATTCAGTATTGTCGGCAGTTGGAATGATTTTTTCAGTGGGCTAATCTATATGACCAAGACTGAAAACTATCCTTTAATGACCTATATCCAAACACTATCAGTCAACATTGCTGAAACAATGCAACAAGCCGGAAATTTGACTTCCGAGCAGCTACAAAGCCTACTAGCGGTCTCTGATCGAAACTTGAATGCAGCGAAGATCGTGGTGGCAGTGGTGCCGTTATTGATTATTTATCCGCTTCTACAAAAATACTTCGTTCAAGGAATCGTTGTCGGATCAGTAAAGGAGTAAACCCACATGATACACTTTTTTCATTCAGAAAACTTCTTCGCACGAATCGCTTGGAAATTCAGCCAGTTGCTCTTATTGAATGTACTACTCTTGTTTTTTAGTTTGCCGCTCTTCACGATCGGCGCAGCCATCACTGCTGGCTCAAAAGTGGCGACTGACCTGATAGAAGGAAAAGCACCGGCTGTTGTTCAGCAGTTTTGGTCGACCTTTTGTCAAAGCTTTCGAAAAAGCACTCTTATCTGGCTCGGTCTGCTTATTTCTTTGTGGCTCTTGACTGCTGATTGGTTGTATTATTTCCAACTAAAAGGGACGCCTGATCTTTTTACCGTAGGCTTAGTAATTTGTACGTTCATGTGGCTTCAATTTTTCCAAGTTTCGTTTTTCTTACTCGCACGTTACGATAGCGGAATCAAAACGATCCTTTTAAACAGCATCAAAGTCGCCGCAAAGCACCCGTTTAAAATACTTAGTCTTCATCTTCTGACTGCAGCCCCTATTGTCATCATGCTTCTTTCACCCTATGCGCTGGTTTTCAGCATGTACATTGCCTGCTTTTTTGGTCTTAGCTGTTTTTTGTATGTACGCTGTCAGTTATTGTTGGCAATTTTCAAGAAATATGAGAAGGTAGAAATAGCAGAAAAGTAACTGGGTTTTATAGTTAGCAACGTTGAATGGAGGAATTTTGATGGGACAAAACACGCAGTATGGAGAAAAAAAGATTGCGATCGATCGCAGGATCGGTTTTTTAGAAGAACATACGTATCACGGGAATGATCTTGGTGTGACTTTTCAAGGACAGCAAACCACGTTCAAATGCTGGTCACCAGAGGCAGAGGCCGTTTCAGTATTGCTTTATCAAAGCGGTGTCGCTGGGTCTGACGATCGTCTGCTGACACTGCCAATGGTTCAAGAAGACAACTGTTGGCAAATCACGACGGAAGAAAACGTCAAGGAGCTGTTTTATACCTTTGAGTTTCAACGAGGTGGGCAGAAAATCGAAGCGGTGGATCTTTATGCCAAGGCAGTAGGGATCAACGGAAACCGCGGTGCGATCATTGATTTAAAGGAAACAGATCCTGAAGGTTGGCAGGAAAGTCACGGCGTCGGTCAGCAGTCGATCACAGATGCCTATATTTGGGAATTACATGTCGAAGATTTCAGTGGCGCCGAAAACAGCGGGATTTCACCAGAAAATCGCGGAAAATATTTAGCCTTCACTGAAAAAAAGACCCATCTGGTGGGAGATGAAAGTCAACCAACTGGCATAGCCTATTTAAAAGAGCTGGGGATCAATTATGTTCATCTGCTGCCGATCTTCGATTTTGACAATGATGAAACTTCGTCTGCCTACAACTGGGGCTATGATCCGAAAAATTACAATGTACCTGAAGGACGATACGCTTCTGATCCTAGTGATCCCAAGGCGCGGATTCGTGAATGCAAGCAAATGATCCAATCGCTGCACGAAGAAGCCATCGGCGTTGTGATGGATGTGGTCTTTAATCACACTGCGATCACGGAAGAATCATGGTTTAATTTGACGGTGCCTGATTATTACTACCGTCAAGATGATGCAGGGAATTTTGCGGACGGTTCTGCTTGCGGCAATGAAGTGGCTTCTGAACGGAAAATGATGCGTAAATTTATCATTGATTCAGTTTTATATTGGGCGCAAGAATACAAAATTGACGGCTTTCGTTTTGATTTGATGGGCTTGATCGATGTGGAAACCATGAACCAGTTGCGGCAACGCCTAGATGATGCCGGCTTCAGTCATGTGATCTTATACGGCGAGCCATGGGATGCCGGTAGTAATCAAATCATTCAGCCGAATATCCCAGCCAATAAAAGCAATGTTTGGGCCCTGTCAGAAGGCGTTGCGGTTTTTAGTAATGATTTAAGAGACAGTATCAAAGGCGATGTCTTTGAAGAAACAGACGGCGCGTTTATTCAAGGAATGAATGGTCAACCGCAAGTCAAGCAAACCTTTTATGCGGCAAATTTGGCAACGGCGATTCAAGGAAATACAAAAGTTGCTGGGCAAGAAGGCGCCGAGCGCTGGGCAAAATCGCCCCGCCAAGTGATCGCCTATGCGTCAGTCCATGATAATTTGACCTTATGGGACAAACTGGTGGCAACCATGCAGGCTTCAGCGAAGGAAAGAAATTATGAGTTTGATCCTGAGCTTTTAGCCCGCAACAAACTAGCAGCAGCCATTTTGTTTACTAGCCAAGGAGCAGTGCTGACCCAAGCAGGGGAAGAATTTGGCCGTACCAAAGAAGGCGATGAAAATTCCTTCCGTTCGCCACTGGCAGTCAATCAGCTGGATTGGGCACGTGCCAAAACCTTCAAAGAATTGCGCGAGCTGTATCGGGGCTTGTGGGCATTGCGGCAGTCCTATGCACCATTGAGAGATGCCACGACCCAAACGGCTGAAAGCATGGTCTTTTATGAGACAAAGGATGAAAATCGCTTGGCGTATCAAGTACCCAATCGTGACAAACAGCATCCATGGCGTTCTTTGTTCGTTATACTCAACAGCACGGAAGAAAGCTGGTCCTTTGACTTACCGACGACAACAGAAAATGCTTCTTGGCACATCGTTGCTGACCCCAAAGGAGCTGGGATCACTTCTCGTGGCGTAGCAGCGTCAGGGATAACCCTCGATTCATTGTCTTTCTGCATTTTGGCGGAACAAAGTAACTAATCAAAGTAGAAGCTAAAACAAACTAAAATTTTTAGTTTGTTTTAGCTTTTTTGGTAGTAAAAAAACAATTCTTTTGCTATACTTTTAACAGAATGAGAAGCAGAAAGCGGTGAGCAAATGAAAGTTGTGATCTCTGATATTGCCCGAAAAGCTGGCGTTTCCAGCGGAACAGTCTCTAATGCGATCAACAATCGTAAGGGGATCAGTGAACAAAAACGGCAAGCGATCTTGAAGATCGCTCGTGAGATGGGGTATTTTGATCAGCGAGAAATTAAAAAAACGGAAAGTCAAAAAATCAAATTTGTCATAATGAACAAACAAGGAAATGTCGTAGGGGATACGCCTTTCTTTTCTGAATTGATCCGAGGAATCGAAATGGAGTGCAGTGCGTTAGGCTATGAACTGGTCATTTCCCATATCACATTGGCGCCAGAGGAAGATCCGATCGAAAAGATCCGCCCAGAATTAGTAGATGGTTTGCTATTGTTAGGAACGGAATTGGAAAAACAAGATTTAGCAGTCTTTCGCCATTTGGAAGTACCCTTAGTGATTTTAGATACGGTATTTAATTCGCAGGACTTTGATTTTGTCGCCATTAATAATCGTGACAGTGCCTATGAGATCGTTGAAAAGATGATCGAAAAAGGCCACCGTGACATCGGTATCATCAATTCTACCTTTCAAATCAACAACTTCCGTGAACGTAAGCAAGGGTTCGTCCAAGCGATCCAAGAGCATGATCTGATCCATTATGAAGAGACGGAAGCCTTAGTAGAACCTACCCTGGAGGGTTCCTATCAAGATATGAAGGTCTATTTGGAATCCTTGCGTGACGATCAGCGACCGTTACCAAGCGCCTTTTTTGCGGTCAATGACAATATCGCCATCGGTGCCATGAAAGCCATTCGCGAAGTGTTTCCCGATCATCCGTTGACCATCGTTGGGTTCGATGATATTCCTTTGGCGGAATTTTGCAACCCACCACTGACCACCGTCAAAGTAGATAAAGTGTACCTTGGTCGCCAAGCTGTGCGACGCTTGATCGAGAAAATCACCAATGAAGATGAAAACCATCTGAAAATGCTGGTCGCCACGACGATCGTCGAACGTGAAAGCATCAATTAAGATAAAAATAAGAAAAAGGACAAAACGTTTAGCAAGCGTTTTGCCCTTTTTTTAGTTATTAAACAAAAATATTTATCTAAAACTATTGCAAAATATTTAGCTTGTGCTATATTTAAGGTGTAAAAAGTAAGGGGTTACATTTTGAGGAAGTGAATAGATGACACAGATCGGTCTCTTTTGTGCAACTGGGCTCTCCAGCGCACTGCTCGTCAAAGCGCTCAAAGAACAACTAGCGGATGATCAGCATTACCAAGTCAATTCCGCGCCTTTTTCAGAAATATTTATGGTGGGGAATGACTATGATTTTTTGATTTTAGCTCCTCAAACCCGCTTCAATCAAGCGAAAGTCGCCACAGCCTTTCCTGATAAAAAAATCGTTTTACTGACGGATGAGGAATTTCTGAGCAAAAATGTAACACGAATCGTCGAAGAAATAAAAATTTAGCTAAATATACTAAAACGCAAAGGGTGGTTTTATGGATAAAGTAACCATCGGGTTCGCCCCGACTAGAAGAAATTTGTTTAGTGCAGAAGCAGCCATTGAGTACGCCAATCTGACACGACAAAAAATGGACGAACTCGCCATTGATTATGTAGATATTTTAGATATCAATGAAGACGGCTTACTATACGATGATGAAGGGGTTGAAAAAATCGCCGAAAAATTCAAAGCAGCAAAGATCGACGGTCTTTTTCTAGCCAATGAAAACTTTGGTACGGAATATGCCTGCGCTCGTTTAGCCAAAAAACTAGATGTTCCCGTCTTACTATGGGGACCCAAAGACGAGACACCAGCCGCTGACGGTTCACGTTTGCGGGATACGCAATGCGGTCTTTTCGCTATCGGGAAAGTCTTACGCCGTTTCAAGGTACCCTTCACCTATGTCAAAAATTCTGATATTGATTCACCGGAATTTGCCCGCGGCTTGCAAGACTTTATCAAAGTCTGCAATGTCGTCAAGACCTTCAAACAAACACGAATCTTGCAAGTTGGCCCGCGCCCCTTTGATTTTTGGACCGTGATCTGCAACGAAGGCGAACTATTGGAGCGTTTCAATATCTCGCTATCACCAGTACCGATTCAAGAAGTGGTGCAGGAAATCAAGAAAGTCAAAGAACAGCAGCCAGATAAATTGCAAGCAGTCATTGATTATTTTGAAACCAATACGGAAGTCCAAATTTCGGCGAGAGATTTGGAGATGGTGGCAGCCCTCAAAGTGGCTTTGCAAAACTTATGTGAAAGCTACGGCTGCAATGCAGGGGTCATCCAGTGTTGGACGGCCTTACAAGACGAAATCGGTATTTTACCGTATGCCTCCTTGTCGCTGTTACAAGAAGAAGGCTTACCTTTTGTCTGTGAGACGGATGTCCATGGGGCGATCTCGGAACTGTTGGTCGAAGCCGCTTCGTTGGGGGAACACCGAGCAATCTTTGCGGATGTCAACTGCCGCCATCCAGAAAACGAGAATGGCGAATTGCTGCAGCACTTAGGGGTTTTTGCTTATTCCACCGCAGAGACCAAACCGATCTTGCCGCAACGACATTTTGTTTTTGACTATCCAGGATCAGTCGCTTTTCGGGCAATCAAAGACGAGTATACGCTGTGTCGCTTTGATGGGGACAACGGCGAGTACTCACTGCTGATGGGCACTGGTAAAGGGATTGATGGACCATACAATCAAGGGACCTATCTCTATCTGGAATTTGCGAATTTGAATCGCTTGGAATTCAAACTCGTTGAGGGCCCTTATATTCATCACGTTGCGGCGGTCAGAAAAAATGTGGTGCCGATCTTGTACGAAGCATGCAAATACATCGGTGTGCAGCCAGATTTTTATGATCCAATCGAAGAAGACGTCAAAGCATACTTGAGAGGGGATCAATCATGGAAATAAACGAGCTGGAAATGAAGGCTTTAACGATTCGAAAATCCGTGTTAGAGCTGATCTATCAAGCAAAAACGGGTCATACTGGTTCGGATCTTTCTTGTACCGATATTTTAGTGGCCTTGTATTATCGGATAATGAATGTCGATGCGAAAGACCCCCAAAAGCAAGATCGTGACCAGTATATCCAAAGTAAAGGACATGCGGCAGAAGTACTATGGGCCGTTTTAGCGGACAAAGGTTTTTTGCCGAAAGAAGAATTAGCCACCTTTTCGCAATTTGGTTCACGACTGATCGGTCATCCAAACAATAAAGTAGCTGGTGTTGAAATGAATACTGGTTCGCTAGGTCACGGCTTACCTGTCGCAGTAGGGATCGCCTTGGCAGGCAAACTGGATCACCGCACGTATCAAACCTATACGTTGTTGGGAGATGGCGAATCAGCAGAAGGCTCGGTATGGGAAGGAGCCATGGCGGCTGCCAACTACCAGCTGGACAATTTGACCGCCATCATTGATCGCAACGGCTTGCAGATCACTGGCGCCTCGGAAGATGTGATGGCAGTGGAGCCGCTAGATGAAAAATGGCGTGCCTTTGGTTGGGATGTGCATATCGTTGATGGCAATGATATGGCTGCCTTGGTGGCTGCATTAGAAAAACCGCATCAGCCCAATCAACCGAAGCTGATCATTGCCAAAACCATCAAAGGCAAAGGCTATTCTGCGGCCGAAAATCAAGCGCAATGGCATCATAAAGTGCCAACGGCAGAAGAGCTTGCACAAGCCATTGCCGAACTTGATCAGCAAATGGAGGTTTTGACTCATGGGAAAAAATAATATTGCCAATCGCCAAGCGATGTGCGACGTATTGATTGAAGAAGGAAAAAAGAATCCTGCGATCACGGTGTTGACCAGTGATTCTCGTGGTTCCGCTTCGTTGGCACCTTTTGCCAAGGAATTACCGACACAATTGGTGGAAGTAGGGATCGCAGAGCAAAACATCGTCAGTATTGCGGCCGGCTTAGCCCATATGGGCAAACGCCCTTTCGTTGCATCCCCTGCTTGTTTTCTCAGCATGCGCAGTATCGAGCAGATCAAAGTCGATGTCGCGTATTCGAATAAAAATGTCAAACTCGTAGGCATCAGCGGCGGTGTCAGCTATGGGGCATTAGGCATGAGTCATCATTCCTTGCAAGACATCGCAGTGGCACGAGCGATCCCTAATTTGCAAGTGCTGTTGCCAGCAGATCGCTTTGAAACGATCCAAATGTTTAAAGCCTTAGCGGCATCAAATGAACCAGCCTATATCCGTCTCGGTCGTAATCCTGTTGAAGATTGTTATGATTCTGCAGATTATCCTTTTGAGATCGGCAAAGCCATTGAGCTGAGAAGCGGTCAAGATGTCGCATTGATCGCCACCGGCGAAACCGTGCGCCAAGCGTTGGATGCTGCTGAGCTATTGGAAAAACAAGGCATCACTGCTACCGTTTTAAATGTTCATTCCTTGAAGCCCTTTGATTCAGAAGCGGTCAAACGAGTAGCGAAAGAAACAGGCACCGTGATCACTGTGGAAGAACACAGCCGATACAACGGCTTAGGAGCTGCCGTGGCGGAAACACTGGCAGAAGAAACGGGCATTCGACAAAAAATCATTGCTTTTCCGGATGAAGCCTTGATTACTGGTTCTTCGGCAGAACTGTTTGCCCATTATGGATTAGACGGTGCCTCCATAGCGAAAACAGCGGTTGCTTTTCTAGGAGCTTAAGATGGACAAGACCTATCAGCTTGTTTTAGATCAGAGTACATCCGGTACCAAGCTCTTACTGTTTCAAGAAGGGAAAATCCTGCAGCGTTACGATAAAAAACATCGCCAAATTTATCCAAAAGTCGGGTGGGTCGAACATGATCCCCTCGAGATTTGGCAAAATGTCCAAGAATTGCTGGCACAAGTGTTTCAAGACCAAGCGATCACTGCAGATCAAATCGTTTCCTTGTCATTGACCAATCAGCGAGAAACGATCGTTGCTTGGGATCGATTGACTGGCAATCCCCTGTACAATGCGATCGTGTGGCAATGCAACCGCAGCGCCGCGATTTGTGAAGAATTGACGGCACAAGGCTGGGAAAGGACGATCAATCAAAAGACCGGTTTGCGCTTAGACCCGTATTTTTCTGGCACCAAAGTGAAATGGTTGGCCCAAGAATTATCGGCCATCAAGGAAAAGTCGGGGACTGGCGAATTGGCGATCGGTACGATGGACAGTTGGCTCCTGTGGAATTTAACGCAAGGGAAAGTATTTGCGACAGAAGCCAGCAACGCTTGCCGAACATTGTTTTACAATATTGAAGAGGGCCGTTGGGATGCAGAGCTCGTCAAACTTTTTGGCATCCATTTAGCAGACTTGCCAGCGATCAAACCTGCTGATACGGTTTTCGGTAACTATCACGGAATCCCTATCAAAGGAATCTTAGCCGATTCACAAGCGGCATTATTCGGGGAAGGTTGTCAAAGCCTTGGGGATGTAAAAATCACGATGGGCACCGGTTGTTCGATCATGATGCAAGTGCAGCAGGAGCAGACGTTGCGGGATCGCCGCATTTTGACGACGGTCGGCTGGCAAACTAGCCAGGAAACAGCGTTTGCGCTAGAAGGCATCATCGTTCCTGTGGTGACGCCATCAACTGGTTCAGTGAGCAAGTGGCTCCGCTGCCAGATGTAGCTGAGATCTGTCAAGAAGTGCTGACCAGTGACAGTCAAGAAGACATCTATTTTATCCCAGCATTGCAAGGAATGGGTGCCCCATTTTGGGATAATACGATGACCGCCAGCTTTGTCGGCATGAAACGCACGACGACGACTCATGAGCTGTTGAAAGCCGTTTTAGAAAGCATCATTTTTCAAATCAAAGCAGTGATCGATGTGATGGAAGAAGTCGCTGAACGACTGATCAATCAGGTAATGATCGATGGCGGTGTTTCGAAAAACCGCGCCTTGATGAGCTTATTAGCGACTTTGATCAATAAACCCGTCATCGTCAGCGAAGTCGAAGAATTTTCAGCCATCGGCACGATGCTTGTTGCCAATCCAACCATGAATGAACCAGCTATTCAGCAAACCACGATCGTTCCGCAAGCCGAACAGGCCGTGATCCGTTTGAAATATGAAAAATGGAAACGGTTCATTGAGAAGTCAGATGCTTTTAGTGAAGGATAAAGGAGGAACTATATGGAGATTCAACGAATTCAACTGAATCAAACGGCTTACGTGGATACCTATTTATTGCACCAATCCAAAGAGTACAATGTCGGCAAGAAACGACCGCTAGTGATCGTCTGTCCAGGCGGCGGCTACGCCTTTACCAGTGATCGAGAAGCAGAAGTCATTGCCTTGAAATTCAATAGTATAGGGCTAAATAGCGTTGTTTTATGGTACACCACCGGTGACCAAGTGAAAAACGTTCCCCATAATGCCTTGATGGAAGCCGCCCAAACCGTCAAGATCATTCGCGAGCATGCTCAAGAATGGTTGGTGGATGAGGAGCAAATCATCGTTTGCGGTTTTTCAGCAGGTGGACATCTAGCGTTGCAGTTAGCGACGCGCTGGCACGATGCTGAGCTGGCAGAAGCGTTGGGCGTTAGCAGTGACTTATTGAAAGTGAATTTGGCGATCGCTGGCTACCCATTGGTTTATCAAGAGCATGCCTTTCCAATCGATGAGCTAGGCTTTGCCGCTAGTCTGATCGAAACACCTTTAACTGCCAACGAACGCTTTTTTGGGAGTAAACAACCGACGGAAGAAGCCATTCAATCCATGAACATTTTGCATCATGTCGATCAGTGGACACCTCCGATGTTTCTCTGGCATACGACGGAAGACGTCTTAGTCGATGTGGCACACTCGTTGAAGCTGGCGGTCAAATTAAGAGAAGCAGAGATTCCATTTGAACTGCATATTTTTGAAAAAGGCGAACACGGACTGGCATTAGCAGATCGAACAACGGCACGCAAGCCAAGTCACCTCAATACTCATGTCGCTAAATGGTTTGAGCTGTGCGAGGGCTGGCTCAGTAGTTATATTGATTAAAAAAACGCCAGTGCACAACTTGTGCCGATGAAAGGAGAGCACCACCGTGAAAATCACCGTGAGCCAAAACAAACGCACCTTATTGCGAGACGGCCAGCATTTCTTTTATTTAGCCGATACTTGCTGGAGTGCCTTTACTAGTATTCAAGAAAATGACTGGATCACCTACTTAGACAAACGCAAAGAGCAGGGATTCAACACCCTTCAAATCAATGTGTTACCGCAATGGGATCGCAGCCGTGGTCAATTTGACTGCTTGCCGTTTCCCCTTGATGCGGGCGTCTTTGATTTTACTGTTTGGGAGGATGCCTATTTCGAACGGGCTCAACGCCTTTGTAAAATTGCCGATGAGAAAGGCTTTACTTTAGCGTTGGTCGTCTTGTGGTCAAACTATGTCGCCGGCACGTGGGCTAGCCAGTTGGACAAAGAACGCAACGTGTTGCCGGAGGATTGCCGCCAGGCCTACTATCAAAAAGTGATTAAGACGTTTGATGCCTTCCATCCGATCTACTTTATTGGTGGCGATACGGATTTCCCAACACAGCCAACCATCGATACGTATCTAGAAGCCTTTGTTTTCTTTGAAAAGCATTCGCCCAATACCCTGAAAACGATTCATATCAAGGGACGTTTTGAAGAAATCCCTGAACCTATTGTCGAACATTTGGACTTATTTCTATATCAATCAGGTCATAACAGCGCCTTTTTGAATATGCCTTATTATTTGGCAGAGCGTTTTTATCAACGAGAACCGCAGCTGCCGATCATCAACTCAGAACCTTGTTATGAACAAATGGGCTATGCCCGTCATGTATATGGTCGATTTGGTCAAAAGGATGTCCGCAAAGCGGCATGGCAATCACTGTTAGCCGGCGGCTCGGCTGGGATCACGTACGGTGCCCACGGCATCTGGAGTTGGCAAACCCCGACGGCAACCTTTGCGGAAGAAATCGGGGAAGCATTTGATCGTCCGATGATTTGGCCAGAAGCCTTATCTTTTCCCGGGGCAGATGACTATGGCTTTATCAAGCAATTATTTGAATTATTAAATATTCAGGAGCTTGTGCCTTGCCAAGAGCGCTTGATCGATGCAGATGAACAGATCCGTATGGCAGCCATCGCAGGAAGGAAGGATGTCTTGCTTTACTTGCCAAGCAATACAACAGTTCGCCTGCAAGGAGATCTTTCTACAGCGACCGTCACATTGATCGATTTGAACACCAATCGTTTCTTGAAACCAAAACTGACAGTTACTGATGGTATCACTGTTTTCCATCCCCACAATTGTCACGAAGATGTATTGTTCGTCATCCAAATAAAGGAGTGAAAAAAATGGATAAGTATATGGATAAGGTGTTAGTATTTGCAGATAAAATCTCCAACAATCGGTATTTAAAGGCAATTTCAAACGGGTTGATGGCGACGCTGCCGATCAACATTATTGGCTCAATCGCCTTGTTGTTAGCAGTTTTGCCGATTCAAGGGTGGACAGATTTTATCAACTCGATCAATATTGGCGGTTATTTTTCCGTCGGTTACAGTATGACCGTTGGGGTTATCTCAGTGTACGCTTCCTTTCTTGTCGGGCACCGTTTAGCGACAGAATTTAAGCAATCGGCGGTTCCTGCCGGCATCGTTTCACTGTTTGCCTTTTTGATGATGACGCCAATGGTTACCTTAGAGGAAACAACGACCCTCGACATGAGCAAACTTGGCGCTCAAGGCTTGTTTACCGCTATGATCTGTGGCTTAGTCTTTGCTCGTTTGTACTGCTTTATTTTAGAAAAAAATATCGCCATCAAAATGCCAGCAGGCGTGCCGCAATTTGTGACGGATACCTTCGCCGGTTTGATTCCAGCAATTATTTCTGGGTTTACCGCGATCGTCATTAGCTGGGCATTCAGTTTTACTTCTTATGGTTCATTCTCAGATTTCATCTATCAAATTTTGGCAATGCCGCTGCAAAGCTTGTCTTCTAGTGTAGGTTCGTTGTTATTTATTGTACTGATCCAAATGGTGCTATGGTTCTTCGGTATCCATGGTTCGTTGGTGGTGGGTAGCTTTGTCACCGCTTTGTACTTACCAATGGATGTGGAAAATATGGATGCTTTAGCTAGCGGTGTTGCTCGTTCCGAGCTGCCGAATATTTTAAGTCAGTCCTTCTATAACTTATTTTCTGGTATTGGTGGTGCCGGAGGAACATTATCATTAGTAATCGTTTTGCTTTTATTAGCAAAATCCAAGCAATCCAGAACAGTAGCAAATTTAAGTGCTGTCCCTAGTTTATTTACGATCAATGAGCCGATTATTTTTGGATTGCCGTTGATTTTAAATCCGATTATGGCGATTCCATTTATTTTAACACCACTGGTACAAACCCTAGTTGCTTATCTAGCCATTTGGAGTGGTATCGTTCCACGACTTAGTGGGGTACAAGTTCCTTTTGGTACACCGATCTTTTTAAACGGCTTTATCGCTGGTGGTTGGCAAATTGCAGTTCTACAAGTCGTTTGCGTTTTGGCAGGCTGCTTGCTGTACATTCCTTTTGTTAAAGTCTTAGATAAAGGAAAATTAAAAACCGAAGCAGAAGCAGCGCAAGCGGAGGTTCAAACTGAAAGTATCGATGCAACGGGGGAAACGGTTTAAAAGAAACCGATTTTATGATGACAAGCCAATGAGTTAGTGCTATAGTTAAAGAAAGAAAACCCACGTGGATTGTTACTGACTCGATCAGGCAAGACCTAAATAAGAAAGCGCTCTTCTCGTTTTAGCAGCGGCTCTTATTTAGGTTTTTTGTTTTTTATCGGGGATTTTTCAGTAATCAGCTAGGTAGGTTTATCAAAAGAAAACAAAAGGAGAACGAGCAAATGGCAAAATTTCCAGAAAATTTCTTATGGGGCGGCGCGACCGCAGCGAATCAATTAGAAGGGGCGTTCGATCGCGATGGCAAAGGCTTGTCAGTGGCGGATGCAATGCCTGGCGGCAAACAGCGTTTAGCGATTTTAGGCAGTGATACGTTTGATTGGACGATCGATGAGGACAAATACACCTACCCAAATCATCGCGGGATCGACCATTATGACCGTTTCAAAGAAGACATTGCGTTGTTTGCAGAGATGGGCTTCAAGAGCTATCGTTTTTCCATCGCTTGGACACGTATTTTTCCAAAAGGCGATGAAACGACACCAAACGAAGCTGGACTGGCATTTTACGATGCGCTGATCGATGAATGTTTGAAGTACGGGATCGAGCCAGTGGTTACGATCTCTCACTATGAAATGCCTTTGCATTTAGCCAAAGAATACGGTGGCTGGAAAAATCGAGCATTGATCGATTTCTATGAACGTTTTGCAAAAGTTGTCTTGGAACGGTTCCACAGCAAAGTCAAATACTGGATGACCTTCAATGAGATTAACTCTGCTTTCCATTTCTCCGCATTGAGTCAAGGAATGGTCAATAGCACGGGTGCCAGCGACTTTACAAACGTGATTCAAGCGTGGCACAACCAATTTGTTGCCAGCAGTAAAGCAGTCAAAATCGGCCATGAATTAAACCCAGAGTTACAGATCGGTTGTATGATCATTTATGCAACGACTTACAGCATTGATGCGAACCCGGTCAACCAAGTGGCGACGATGATCCATAATCAAGCCTTCAACTACTACTGTGCCGACGTGCAAGTACGTGGAAAATACCCATCTTTTACGGATCGTTTGTACAAAGAACACGGCGTCAATAAAGAGGATCTTGAGATTACCGAAGAAGACTTAGCCTTGATCGCTGAACATACTGTTGACTATGTTGGCTTCAGCTACTACATGTCTTCTGCCGTGGATATCACCACAGAAGAAGCCGATGAAGTGCAAGGAAACTTGTTGGGCGGCGTCCGCAATCCATTCTTAGAAGCAAGTGAATGGGGCTGGCAAATCGACCCAGAAGGGCTGCGCATTGCGTTGAATGAATTGTATGATCGTTACCAAAAACCGTTGTTTATCGTGGAAAACGGCTTAGGAGCCATTGATACCTTTAACGAAGAAGGTAAGATCGAAGATGACTATCGTATCGATTACTTGCGCCGCCACATTGAAGCAATGGGGGAAGCGATCGCTGATGGCGTAGACTTGATCGGTTACACGCCATGGGGCTGTATCGATCTTGTCAGTGCTTCAACAGGCGAAATGAGCAAACGCTATGGCTTTATCTATGTTGACTTCGATGACGAAGGCAACGGCACGATGGATCGTTCCAAGAAAAAATCCTTTGATTGGTACAAACAAGTCATTGCAACAAACGGAGAAGAGTTGGCCTAAGTGTTTCGTTAGACTCACGGATGACACAGGATCCGTTATAAAAGAAAACCGATCAACGGTGCTCCTATACTGGCGCATCGTTGATCGGTTTTTTGTGATATTTGGGTTTAACGGGTATGTTCATAGCTGTCTCGTAATAAAGATTGGAGTTGTTTTTCTGATACAGAGCCATCTAGTAATGCGGTGAGCCAATGGTTTTTATTCATGTGATAAGCGGGTAAATAACCGCGACTTTGATTGATGATCGAAACCATTTCGGGCGCTGCTTTGACATCTAAAATCTCGATCATTCCCGTTCCTTCCAGGCCTAATTTCTGCTTTTCTACAGTCATCAGCAAGCCAAACCATTTGCCGTTTTTGCGGTGTCGCAAGACTTGGTACTCGGGAAACTTTGCAAACGGATGGTCGACCTGAACATCATTGAAGGTCTGAGCGAATGCGATCAGACGGTTTTTAAGATCCATGGGTATCCCTGCCTTTTTATAATAGAAAACTACTTATATTATACCACTGATTCCTTTTACCTAGCGTAACCGTTTCTGATAAAGCATCCGTGCCAAGAACCAGCTCACCACTACGATACCGCCGCACCAGCTAAAGGCACTGATCAAGGTGGTATCTTTTAAGTTTAACAAAAGCCCGCGCAAAGAATGGATGATCGGCGACATTGGTTGGTATTCAGCAAAAATGGCTAACGGGCGCGGCATGGTTTCCGTAGGGACGAAACCAGAGCTTAAGTAGGGCAACAGAGTGATCAAGACAGTAAACAAGGTCGCTGTCTCGGGGCTTTTGGCGATGAGACCAACCAGAACTGAGACCCAAGTAAAGGCGAAGGTGAAGCAAAAGATCAATAGGAAGGCGAGCCCCCAGCCAGCAACTGTGGCTTGAGGGCGAAAACCGATGACCATGGCAACGATCAACACGACCAAGGTACTGATCAAGCTCCGAAGGGTCGCGGCGAAGACATGGCCGTTTAAAAAGGCTGAGTTAGAAATATTCAAGGTCATCAGCCGTTCCACCATGCCGGATTTCAAATCTTCCGTCATCGTTACCCCAACGGAGGAGGCGCTTTGGGCGATACATTGGACGAGAACACCGGGAACGACAAAATCGACATAAGAAGTATCGCCGACGTTCATGGCTCCCCCAAAAACATAGACAAAGAGGATCATTAAAATCGCTGGGGTCAAAATTCCACTTAGTAAAGTCTCCATACTGCGAATCGATAGCAAGAGGTTGCGCTTGAATAAGGTGTTGGTTTCTATAATTGCTTTCATTGGTTTCCTCCTTGGACAAGTGTTAGAAAAATATCTTCTAAAGAAGCATTCTTTTGATTAAAACTGGTGATGGTGATCGGTAGTTGATTGAGTTCCTGCAACAGCGTGAAGGAATGCTGGAAGTCTTGACTGACGGGAAATGCCAGAGAGAGACTGGACTCGTTGACTTGCAGCGGAAAATCAGACAGATGCTGACGCACGGTTCGCAAGTGTTCTTTCGTCAATACGCTGATTTCCATCGTTTGTGAAGGATGCAGTGCTTTGACTTCCGTTGGTGTTCCTTGCAAGATGATTTTCCCTTCATGCAAGATGGCGACTTGATCTGCTAAAAATTCAGCTTCTTCGAGGTATTGGGTCGTCAGAAAAATCGTTCGTCCTTGTGCGGCGATCTCTTTGATCATGTGCCATGTGGCTAAGCGATTTTGTGGGTCTAAGCCGGTCGTCGGTTCATCCAAAAAGAGCAGGTCAGGCTCGCCGATAAAACTCATGGCGATGTCTAAGCGCCGTCGCATGCCACCAGAATAATTTTTGACTAGTCGGTTGCTGGCATCCACCAAATCAAAACGCTCTAACAACTGTTGGACGATCAACGGTTTGTTTTTGACATGGCGCAAGGCAGCAATCATCAGCAAGTTTTCTCGACCGGTCAGTTCTTGATCGACGGCGGAAAATTGCCCCGTCAGACTGATTTTCTCGCGAATCGCTGCTGGATCTTTGGTCAAGTCGATCCCGTCGATCCGCGCGGTTCCTTGATCAAAAGGCAGGATAGTGGACAAAATTTTGACTAAAGTGGTTTTTCCAGCGCCGTTTGATCCTAGTAAGACAAATACTTCGCCAGGAGTGACGTCAAAAGTGACCTCTTTCAAAACGGTTTTGTCTTTGAAGCTTTTTTGTAAATGTTTCACGTGAAGCATTTTCTTTTTTATATGGGTATCCATAGCTTTTCCCTCGTTTCTATAAGATAATTCAACTATAAAGGATCTTTGGGAAAAGCAACTGCTTATTTCAATATATTGAAAAAGAAGGTGAAAAAATGAACAATTATGGTGCGACAGTGAAAGAGCTTCGCAAAAGCAAAGGCTTGCTGTTGAAGGAATTAGTGGATGAACAATTGTCGATGTCTTTGTTATCGCAATTTGAAAATGGCAAAACGACGATTTCCTGCGAACGATTTCATCGCTTGCTAGATAAATTGGAAGTGAGTTTTGCTGAATTTCAGCTGCTGCATACGGGGGAGCATCATTCGGAGGCTCAAAAGCTAATGGTTGACTATGTCCGTTCGATGGGGATCGAATCCATTGATGAAGTACCTAAATTAAAAAAGAAATATCAAAAGCTGACCGCCTACTTTCAACAGCATTACTCCTTGGAGCTGGACCACTTCTTACAACTGATCCGTTTTGACTACTTGATGAAAGAGGAGCTTTTTAAAGGGGTGCCTATCCAGGAGGCTTACCTGAAACACAATTACTGTCTGGACTCTGCCAAGCATTACTTGCTGAATACCGATACATGGGGTGTTTATGAGCTGCGGCTGTTTGCCCGCGTAGCAGTTTCGATGGAGCCAACTTTGCTTTGGCGCTGCTTGACGATCGCCATCAAAAAGAGTGAGCGCTTTGCAAAAATCCCCGGAAACAAAGATATTCTTTATAACACCTTTGAGACGGTGTTTTCCGTCTTTGCTGTTTTTGATGAGGCGGATTATGCGGAAAAGACCTTTCATTTATGGCGAGATCATGTTTATGAAAAAGAACACATTGAGCAAGCGGTCTTTATGCCGTTTTTTGAAGGTTGGACATGTCTATTAAAACAAAATAAGGCAAAAGCGGCGGATTTAATGCAACAAACGTTAGATCAATTGGAAAGATTAGGGATGAAGACCACGTTTTCCATGTATCAGTCATTAAGCACGTTTGTTTTAAAGGAGGATTTCCCGGGAATTTTATTGAGTGATCCTTTGCTTTCTGAGGGAACGCGTTACGGTTGGGAAGAGCCTTAAAAAGCTATATCCCGCTGATGAAAGCGCCTTATGTTTAAGAATCGGAGAGGAAGTGATTAAAAATCAGTAAATGCAAGCAATTTGCTTCTTTTTTACTGATTAGAGGAGTATATTCGAAGTTGGAATTTTTCTTTATTTAGAATTATTTTAATGCACTTTTTTATGAAATAGGAGGATGTAGGATGGATATTGTGACACTAGCGCGAATCCAGTTTGCGATGACGACGATTTTTCACTTTTTCTTTGTACCGTTTTCGATCGGAACTGGTGTCGTCGTTGCAATTATGGAGACACTTTATGTGATCAAAAAAGATGAAAAATATCGCCGGATGACGAAGTTTTGGGGAAATATTTTTCTATTAAGTTTTGCTGTCGGGGTCGTGACAGGGATCATTCAAGAATTTCAATTTGGGATGAACTGGTCAGACTATTCTCGTTTTGTCGGGGATATTTTTGGTGCGCCCTTGGCTTTGGAGGCTTTGTTGGCGTTCTTCTTAGAATCGACGTTCTTAGGACTGTGGATCTTTACATGGGATCGGGTCAGTCCGAAGCTGCACGCCACCTTTTTCTGGTTGGTGACGCTTGGTTCGATGCTATCGGCGTTTTGGATCTTAGCTGCCAATAGTTTTATGCAGCATCCAGTGGGGTATACCTTGAACAATGGCCGGGCAGAAATGACTGACTTCGGTGCATTATTGGCAAATCCACAAGTGTGGTATGAGTTTTTACACGTGATCACCGCAGCCATCACGATGGGCGGAATCATTGTTGCTGGCTTATCAGCCTTTCGTCTATTGAAGAAAGATAAAGACATTGACCGCGACTTCTTCAAAAAATCAATGCGGATCGGTTTTGCGGTGGCATTGTTCGGTTCATTCACCGTCTTGCTAGCCGGGGATGAACAAATGAAATACTTGGTTGAAGAACAACCAATGAAATTTGCCGCAATGGAAGGCACTTATGAAGATACCGGGAGTCCTGCGGCTTGGACTGTCGTTGCTTGGGCGAATGAAGCGGAACATCACCAAGTCTTCGGTATTTCGATTCCATATATGTTGAGTATCTTAGCCTTCAATGAACCCTTCGGCTCCATCGATGGGATGGATACGGTCAATCAGCAATTGATTGAAACCTACGGCGACCGTAATTACTACCCGCCGGTCAACACACTCTTTTGGAGCTTCCGGATCATGGCTGGTTTTGGTGCCTTGATGCTGTTGGTTTCTGGTCTGGGGTTGTATTTTACGCGTAAGAAGAAACCGTGGCTCTTTGAAAAACGCTGGTTACTTTGGGTAGTGGCGATCACTTTGTTCACCCCATTTATTGCCAATACAGCTGGTTGGTTGATCACGGAGTTAGGACGTTACCCATGGACGGTTTACGGCTTGTTTACGATCGAAGATAGTGTGTCACCAAACGTTTCCGTGACCTCACTCTTGATCTCAAACATCGTTTACTTCCTCTTGTTCTCTGGCTTAGGCGGAACGATGGTCTATCTGGTGAAACGGGAAATGGATCATGGACCTGAAAAAGAAGCCTTCGGCGAAATCAGCCAAGGAGACAACCAAGAAGGGTACGAAGACCCATTTGATAAGGAGGCGTTTGAAGGATGACCGGTCTGCAATTACTATGGTTCACGTTGATTGGGGTTTTATTTTCCGGATTCTTCTTCTTAGAAGGGTTTGACTTTGGTGTGGGGATGTCTGTGCAGACATTGGCTCACAATGAAGAGGAAAAAGACCAGATTGTTAAAACGATCGGGCCTGTCTGGGATGGCAATGAAGTGTGGCTATTGACCGCTGGCGGAGCGATGTTCGCCTCGTTTCCATACTGGTATGCTTCTTTGTTCAGCGGGTTTTATTTGATTTTGTTATTGATCTTAGTCGGGTTGATCATTCGCGGTGTTTCCTTTGAGTTTCGAGCGAACTTCCCGAAAGAACACAAAAACATTTGGAACTGGACGTTGACGATCGGCAGTACGATCGTACCGTTTTTCTTCGGTCTGATGTTTGTCAGCATGATCCAAGGAATGCCTTTGGGTGAAGATGGCAACATGACCGCAACCTTTACGGATTACGTCAATCCCTTTTCAATCGTTGGCGGGATCGCGTTGACCTTGTTGTGCTACCTGCACGGATTAAACTATATCGCTTTGAAAACGGAAGGTCCGATTCGGGCACGGGCACGCAACTATGCAAGTATTTTTTACGGCATCCTATATGCAGGCTTAATCGTCTTTGCTGTGATGCTTTACTTCCAAACGGATTTCTTCGAGAATCATTTTGCGACAACGCTTGGTTTGTTGCTGGTGATCGTTGTACTGACACTGATTGCAAATATCGGCGTCTTTAAAGGCAAAGAAATGATGGCTTTCATTGCGAGCGGCTTGACGTTGATCGCTTTGGTGGCATTGATCTTCACAGGGTTATTCCCAAGAGTCTTGATCAGTTCAATCGATTCAAGCTATGACCTGTTGATCGCTGATGCGTCTTCAAGCCGCTACACATTGAAGATCATGAGTTATCTTTCACTGACGATCTTGCCTTTCGTCTTGGCCTATACGGCTTGGAGTTACTATATCTTCCGTAAACGGATCAGTCATACGGAGGCGTTGGAGGGGTATAAATGATTGATAAACAAATCATGAAGCTCCCAGGAATGAAACAACTTTTAGGGCTGCTTGCGGGACTTTCGTTCCTGCAGGCGCTCTTCATTATTGGGCAGGCGTATGGATTGGCACGTGCCATCACTGGCTTATGGGAAGGACGACCATTAGAGGAACAGTGGGGCTGGATTCTGCTGTTCTTTTGTTCGTTTATCGCCCGACAAGCTGTTATCTATTTCCGTTCCAAAAGACTCGATGATTACAGTTACCAGCAAGCCGCCGATTTGCGGGATCAATTGTTGGAGAAATTGTTTCGGGTCGGTCCTCAGATCGCACAACAGCAAGGGACGGGAAATGTAACAACGATGGTCTTGGAAGGGATCAACCAAGTCGAAAACTACTTGAAATTGATTCTTGCCAAAATCATGAATATGTCGATCATTCCTTGGGTCATTTTGGCACTCGTTTTTTATCTGGATTGGGAATCCGGCTTGGTCTTGCTGTTGGTGTTCCCCTTGATCATCATTTTTATGATCATCTTGGGCTATGCCGCCCAAAGCAAAGCGGAAAAACAATACCGAACCTTTCAATTACTGTCCAATCATTTCATCGACTCCCTGCGAGGGATTGACACGCTGAAATTGTTTGGGGTCAGTAAAAAATATGGCAAAAGTATCTTTGCTTCCAGCGAACGGTTTCGGAAAGCGACGATGGCTTCATTAAAAGTCGGTATTTTATCGACCTTCGCCTTAGACTTTTTCACGACCTTATCGATTGCCGTCGTGGCAGTCTTGCTAGGCTTACGGCTGATCAATGAAGGGATCTTGCTGTTTCCAGCGTTAACCATCTTGATTTTAGCACCAGAATACTTCTTGCCGATCCGCGACTTTTCCAGTGATTACCATGCAACCTTAGACGGGAAAAATGCGATGACTGCGGTGACGGAGATCTTGCATCAGCCCGAAGCCCAAGTACCGGCAGTAACGGTGCCTCGTTGGCAAGAAGACGCCCAGTTAACGATCGATCAGCTGGCGTTTTCCTACGAGGAAAAAGCGGCTTTGACGGATATCAACTTGAACGTGACTGGCTTCAAAAAGATCGGGATCATCGGTCTGAGCGGTTCTGGCAAGTCTACCTTGATCAATACCTTGAGTGGCTTTCTCGTGCCAGACAGTGGCGAGATCTCTCTTGGAGGGGCCAAAACCACGGCCTTTCGCCAAGCAAGCTGGCAAGAACAGCTGATCTATATTCCGCAAAATCCTTATATCTATCGGTTGACCTTGCAGGAAAATGTCGCGTTTTATCAGCCGACAGCTACCAAAGAAGCCGTACTGAAAGCCATTGAAGTGGCAGGCTTGACTGAGCTTTTGGCGGAGCTGCCACAAGGGTTGGACACGATGTTAGGAGAAGGGGAACGGCATCTAAGTGGCGGACAAGCCCAACGGATCGCGTTAGCCCGTGCCTTTTTAGACCAGCAACGAAAGATTCTTTTGTTTGATGAACCAACGGCTCATTTGGATATTGAAACCGAAGTGGCCTTAAAGGAACGGATGCTGCCGCTGATGGAAAACCGGTTAGTCTTTTTTGCAACCCATCGCTTGCACTGGATGGAAGAAATGGATGAAATCATCGTGATGGATCAAGGAAGAATCGTGGAACAAGGAACCTTGGCACAACTGCAGCAAAAGCAAGGTGCTTTTACAGAACTAGTCAATGGAATGAGGAGGGAACAGCTTGAATAAAATCGGCTTATTGCGCTCATTGAAAACTGATACGTGGGTCAAGCCTTTCTTGTCAAAATACAAAAACGTTTTGGCGCTGGCCTTATTCCTAGGCTTCTTGACCTTTTTCTGTGGTGGGGCACTGATGTTTAATTCTGGGTACCTGATCAGCCGCTCGGCATCGATCCCAGAAAACATTCTATTGGTTTACATCCCCATCGTACTGACCCGAGCGTTTGGGATCGGCCGTCCAGTCTTTCGCTATTTGGAACGGTTGACCAGTCATAGCTGGGTCTTGCGCATGACTTCTAATTTACGATTGAAACTGTACAACGTAGTAGAAAAAGATGCGATCTTCTTTAAGCAAGCGCATCGCACGGGGGATATCTTGGGCTTATTGGCAGAAGATATCAACCATATTCAAAACTTGTATTTGCGGACGATCTTTCCTACTGTGATCGCTTGGATCTTGTATGCGTTCTTAATCATTGGACTCGGCTATTTTTCTTGGTGGTTTGCTTTGGTGATGCTGCTGCTATTAGGGATCATCGTCTTTGTCTTGCCACTTTGGTCGGTGATCATCAATGGCGCGCGGCAAGAAAAGCAAAAACACATGAAAAACAACTTGTATACGACACTGACGGATAATGTATTAGGGGTTTCTGATTGGGTCTTCTCTCAAAGAGGCAGCGAGTACGTGGCTGCCCATAAGGAACTGGAAACGCAGTTGCGAGCGGTGGATGAACAGATGCTGTCCTTTGATCGCCGGCGTGATTTTCTTTTACAAAGCATCTTTGGGGTGATCGCTGTCGCATTGCTACTTTGGACCAGCATTCGCTTTCCAGGTAACCACGGAGGAGCAGCCAACTGGATCGCTGCCTTTGTCCTGTGTGTCTTTCCTTTAGTTGATGCATTTGCGCCATTACCGTCTGCTGCTCAAGAAACCAATCGCTACAAAGACTCCATCGATCGCTTCAATGCATTGCCAGAAGAAAATCGCCAAGTCTCCATGGAGCAACCGTCAGTACCTGAAGTGACGGGCCTCGTGTCGATCACAGTCAAGGACTTGCATTTTCAGTATCCTGAAGGCAAAGAAGTGCTTCATGGGTTGGATCTAACGATTCCTGCGCATCAAAAACTAGCGATCCTTGGTCGCAGCGGTTCTGGGAAAAGTACCTTTGCCTCCTTGTTGCGAGGCGATCTGCAACCGACGCAAGGGTCGATCACCTTAAATGACGTGCCAGTGACGGCATTGAATGAGTCGATCAGTGACTTGATCGGTGTCATCAATCAAAGTCCCTATCTTTTCCATACGACCGTCTTGAATAATATTCGGCTAGGCAATGAGTCGGCTTCGGAAGAAGAAGTCTGGCGCGTACTGGAGCAAGTCGGGTTGAAAGAAATGGTGGCAGCTTTGCCTAACGGCTTGGCGACGATGGTGGATGAAGCCGGCTTGCGTTTTTCCGGCGGGGAACGGCATCGTTTGGCATTGGCGCGGATCTTGCTAAAAGACACTCCGATCATCTTATTGGATGAGCCAACCGTCGGCTTAGACCCAATCACGGAACAAGGCGTGCTCGAAACCTTTTTCAAAGTGTTGGAGAACAAAACGATCATTTGGATCACCCACCACTTGCAAGGAATTTCGATGATGGATCGTGTGCTTTTTATTGAAGATGGTCAGTTGACCATGAGCGGAACACCTGCCGAATTGGCAGCAGAAAATAAACATTTTCAACACTTATTGGCCATTGACCAAGGACGACGATAAAAAAGAGCGTCCATCAATCAGTGATGGACGCTTTTCTTCTCATTGCTGTATGGCTCAGTAATTGCGCTGCAAGAGCAGTTCAGTTAATGAACGAATTTTGGCTTTGCTAGGTGCTTCTGGCAGTAGATCGATGTCGTCTAAGGCTTTTTGCGTGTAGGTGACCGCGAAAGCACGCGCTTTTTCGACACCACCGTAACGGACGACAAGATCCGCAACTTCTTGGGCTTCTGCCAAGGAGAGTGCTGCTTTTTTATTCAAATAAGGAGCGAATGCTGCAGGTGCCTGTTCTTTGGCAAATAGCAGCGGTAAGGTATAGACTCCTTGTGCCAAATCTTCTAGAATCGGTTTTTTCAAAGTGCCGCTATCAGAGGTGTAGTCGAGAATATCGTCGAATACTTGAAAGGCGATCCCGATGTTGCGACCGATCTCACCCGCCCGCTCTTGGTTTTCTGTGTCGAGGCCGCCAAAATGAGCGCCTTCGAGACAAGCGAGCCAAAACAGTTCAGCGGTTTTGCCGTTGATGCTTTGCAGATAGTCGTCAATCGATTCATGGATGTTGTAGCGAGTGTGCATTTGATCAAGTTCACCTAAAAGGAGTCGTTTCATGGCTTGTGCGTTGGTTTTTAAAAACGGGGAGCCATTCATACTTTCGATCAAAAGCTCAAAAAATTGGGTGAACAAAAGATCACCCGTGTAGACCGCGATATCCTTGCCGTATTTGGCTTGAACAGTGACTTGACTGCGCCGCAGCGGCGAATCGTCAATGATGTCGTCGTGGATCAAAGTGGCCATGTGTAAAATTTCTAGAGAAGCAGCAATTTTTGTTAATTGGTCGGTTTTTTTATAATGGGGATCGCCTAAGTCAGCAAACAAAAAAAAGAGCGCTGGCCGCAGCATTTTTCCACCTGAATAAGT
This sequence comes from Enterococcus sp. OL5, assembly GCF_006491895.1. Taxonomy (NCBI): domain Bacteria; kingdom Bacillati; phylum Bacillota; class Bacilli; order Lactobacillales; family Enterococcaceae; genus Enterococcus; species Enterococcus sp. OL5. The sequence goes on along the minus strand of NZ_VHIL01000018.1, from coordinate 26,836 downwards.
AAAGTCGATCAAAACATCTTGTATCTCTTTGTTACGAACAGTAACGTGTTCTTCAATGATGGAACATACGGTTTTCAATCGTTGTTCGATCGTCGGATAATCGATCCAAAAGTCAAACATAGTATAACCCTTTCTAACAGTCATTCAGCCCTTATTCTAGCGTAAAGGGGCGTGATTGACTAGTTTAATGCACTCACTAAAGGAGGTGAAGTTGTGACGCTACCTGTATTTTTAGAACTTGTCGAATTTAAAGCAAAAACCGCCAGTATTTTGCCATTTTTCATTGGTGTCTGCTACAGCTGGTACAATTATCAAACGATTCATCTTGGCTATGTCCTATTGTATTTCATTGCCATGCTGATCTTCAATATGGCGGTGGATATTTTAGATAACTACAACGATTACCATCATGCCACAGAAGGGCATGATTACAAAGAAAAGACCAATATCATTGGTCGGGAACAGTTGTCTGTCAAATTGGTTTTTTGGTTGATGGTCTCCATGATCATCGTTTCCGCCGCCATGGGAATCGCCTTGGCAATGGTGGTTGGTTGGCCGCTTTTTTGGATGGGGCTGTATTGTTACCTAGTCGGGATCTTTTATTCCTCTGGTCCACGGCCGCTTTCTAGTTTGCCTTTAGGCGAGTTCTTTTCTGGCTTTACGATGGGCTTTATGATCTCATTGATCTGTGTCTACCTTAATGCCTATCAAACCTTTGAATGGAACGTTGCCACGATTGGCGGTATTTTCTTGATCTCATTACCCAACACATTATGGATCGCCAACTTGATGTTGGCAAACAACATTTGTGATCTGGAAGAGGATGAAAAAAATGAGCGCTATACGCTGGTGCATTACCTTGGTAAAGCCCGTGCGTTGAAATTATTTATCGCGATGAACGTCTTGGCGTTTGTTGCGATCATTGCCTCAGTTGCCCTCAACATTGCGCCTTGGTCACTGGTTCTGACCTTTTTCGCGGCGCCCTTTGTCTGGCAACAGACAAAACGATTTATGCAAAAACAAATCAAAAGAGAGACCTTCATTTGTGCCGTTCGGATCCTTGCGGTCGGAGCATGCGTACAAGTGCTGAGTTTTGCGATTGGTTTGATTTTATAATTTTTACAGCAAAGAAAGGAAGTAAGGAAACATGAAGGAAGTTGTCATTTTAGGAGCAGGGTATGCTGGATTGCGAGCATTGCACGTACTGCAAGGAGCAAAAGAAGCGTTTCACATCACATTGATCGACAAAAACGATTATCATTATGAGGCAACCGATCTTCATGAAGTTGCGGCTGGTACGCAACCCAGAGACCGCATTTGCTATCCCATCAATGATGTTGTTCGTCCCCAAAAGACGAGCTTTGTTCAAAAGGAAGTGGCGTCGATCGATCGTAACCAGCAAGTGATCGTTTTTAAAGATCAATCCACGTGCACGTATGATTATTTGATCGTGGCGTTAGGCTTTGAATCAGAATCATTTGGGATCCCTGGTGTCGAGGAGCATGCGTTGGAAATGGTGGATGTCGACTCCGCAGAAAACATCTATCATCATTTGTTGAAACAAATGAAGGCATACAAAGAAACACAAAATCCTGACTACCTAAAAATCGTTGTCTGCGGTGCTGGTTTCACCGGAATCGAATTGCTAGGTTCATTGGTGGAAAACCGTAAAACCTTTGCGAAAGCAGCAGGCGTCAAACCAGAAGACATCAAACTGTATTGTGTCGAAGCAGTGACTCGTTTATTACCGATGTTTGATGAAAAACTATCGGATTATGGGATCAAAAATCTCGTTAAATGGGGCGTGAACTTCCTGACTGGTAAACCCATCAAAGCAATCAAACCAGGTGTCGTTGTCTATCAAGATGATGCCGATACAGGAGCAACAGCAGAATTATCAGCCCAAACCATCGTTTGGACCACAGGCGTTAGCGGCAGCCATGTGATGGCTGAATCAGACTTTTCTGCTCGTCGGGGTCGTGTGATGGTCAATCAAGACCTAACAGACCCTGATCATAGTAACGTCTATGTTGTCGGTGATGTTTCAGCAGTCATGGACCCAGCGACCAATCGCCCGTATCCAACAACGGCTCAAATCGCTTTGAAGATGGGGCAGCATGCGGGTAAAAATATCTTACGTCAAATGAATGGGGAAAAACCAACAGATTTCCACTTTGAATCATTAGGTTCAGTGGCGTCTATCGGCAATACCCATGCCTTTGGCTTAGTAGGGAAAATAGGCATCAAAGGCTATCCCGCTTCCGTGGTGAAAAAAGCCATTATGGACCGTTCCTTGTACCAAACTGGTGGGGTCAAAGAAGTATTGGCGAAAGGTCGCTTCGACTTTTATCATTGAGCAATAGAAACAGCAGACTGCGAGGGAAACCTCGCAGTTTTTTTTCAAAAAAAGCAGCAGGGGTATCCCGCAGACTACTTTTTTCTCCCAGAAACTGCTATGATAGCCAAAAGAAGAGGACAAAGGAGCAAGGACAATGCCAGAAGGCCAACGAGTGTTACAGGGAATGGGAACGGTGATCACGATTTGGGTGCAGCATGAAACCCCAGAAGTGATCTTAGAGGAAGCTGCTCAAAGAGCTGCGGCCTTTGAACAGCGATTTAGTGCCAATGACCCGACGTCTGAGTTGATGCAGATCAATCAGCAGGCAGGACAAGGAGCGATCGCCACCGCACCGGAATTGTTTGAATTAATCGCACTAGGGAAAACCTATAGCTTGCCAAAAGATAGCTACTTAAATATTGCCATCGGTCCTTTAGTGCAGGAATGGCGGATCGGGTTCCAAGATGCCCATCTACCAACGCCTGAGAAAATCGCGGAGCTGCTGCCAAAGACTGATCCTGCCAAAATCGTTTTGGATGAAGCGTTGCAAACCGTCGGGTTAGCTGCCGGCATGAAGCTTGATCTAGGGGCTGTGGCAAAAGGATATTTTGCTGATTTGTTGATGACGTATTTCAAACAGGTTGGTGTCACAGCCGCTTTGATCGATCTTGGAGGCAATGTGATGACTTACGGCGATGCCCCGAGCCATGCTGATGGCTATTGGCGGATCGGGATCCAAAACCCTTTCTTACCGAGAGGGAATTTTGTCGCCGCATTGAAGGTGCGCAATCAATCAGTTGTTACATCAGGGATCTATGAACGAACCTATCAGGTAGCGGGCAAGACCTATCATCATATTTTTGATCGAGAAACGGGCTATCCGTTAGAGTCAGCCATTGCCAGTGTCACGATTCTCTCCGACAGATCGGTTGATGGAGAGATTTGGACGACCCGCTTATTCGGCAAAGAGCCACAAGCCATCTTACAGGAGCTGGCGCCGTTAGAAGGGATTACTGGATTAGTCATTACCAAACAAGGAGAACTGATCTATCCGCAAGAATTAGCCCGTTCGATCGAAACGCCAACAGCAGAATGAAAACAAGCAGCGACTACCTAGGAAAATAGATGGTCGCTGCTTGTTTTTGTTAAAAAAGGAAAGCTAAACGTGTTGCAAAAAGGTTTCGATCAAGTCAGCTTCGCTGTTTGACAATGCCCGTTCGGCTTGATGGGCAATAAAATAGGTGAGGGACAAGAGTTCCTCTGGCATCGGATAAAGATTAAAAGGGGTCGCGGTCGCTGCTTGCAGCACGCTTTCTGGTACGATCGCAATCCCAAGGTTGTTTTCTGCCAATGCCGCTGCGGTATAAATATTGCTGCTTTCTATGAGAACATTCGCCTCTACTTTGTATTTTTGCAGCAATTGATCGATTTGGCGCCGAATCGCCGAGCCGCTGGCGGTCAAAATCAACGGACTTTGCAGCAAGTCTTTGACAGCCAATGAATCAGGTGCTAAATACCGCTTCTTTGGTTGATACAGGGGAGAACAAGGCGGAATGATCGCTAGATACCGTTCTTGATTGGTACTGTGGACTGTTAGATTCGGTGCGATCGTCTCAGGATTTTGTCCGATAAAAAAGTCCAGCTGCCCATTCAGCAGGCGTTTTTCATTGTGCTTGGGCAGGTCTTCCCGCAAGAAAAAGTGCACGTTGGGGTAGTGTTCATAATACGCAGGCAAAAAGAGCGGCAGCAGGTAAGAGCCAAGGCTCGGCAAGATGCCTAAGCGCAAAGAACGCTTCTCGGTCGCGGTATACCAAGACAGCCGACTTTTCAATTTGGCAGATTCTGTTTCCAAGGTTTCTAGATATTGATAATAGATTTTACCAGCTTCCGTCAGTTGAAAATGTCCCGGCAGCCGATTGATGATGGGCGTTCCCAGCTCTTGTTCGGCACGTTTCACGGTTTGCGTCAAGTAAGGCTGTGAAATGTAGAGATCTTTGGCGGCTTTGGTGTAGTTGCTATGCTTTAGCAAGGTATCGAGGTATTGCAACATCAGATGGGAATCTTTAAGTACCATTGCGTGGTCCTCCTAGTCATTTTTCTTATTATAACAAATTTGTTATCGATAGATAATTAAATAAATATTTCACAAATAAAGAATTCAGTCGTACACTAAATGGGTACTTGGGGAAGATTTTTTTGTTTAGGAAGAAGCCTTTCATCTCAGTAGGTCGTAAAAACCAACTTGAGAAACGATTGAAAAAAGAAATCAAAGCCAATGGTCAAAAACTTTTTATTTATGGTTAAATGTTAAATTATTCACAATTAGGAGAGATGATAATGAAATTGATTGGAATCGTAGGAACCAACTCGACGCGTTCGACCAACCGTCGCTTACTGCAATTTATTCAAAGCCATTTTAGTGACCAAGCGGAGATCGAACTTTGCGAAATCAGTGATCTGCCAGCATTTAATGAACCAGAAGATCGGACGGCACCAGCGGCAGTCCAAGCCTTGTCAGAGAAGATCGAAGCAGCGGATGGGGTGATCATCAGTACACCAGAATACGATCACTCGATCCCAGCGGTGTTAAAAAGCATGATTGAATGGCTTTCTTATACGACGCGCCCTTTGATCGATAAACCAGTGATGATCACGGGTGCTTCTCTTGGTGCACTAGGTTCTTCGAGAGCCCAAGCCCACTTGCGTCAGATTTTAGATGCTCCTGAAGTCAAAGCCCGAATCATGCCGAGTGCGGAATTTTTGTTAGGGCATTCCATGCAAGCCTTCGATGAACAAGGAAACTTGATCGATAACGAAAAAGTTGCCGAACTAGAAGATTGTTTCAATGAATTTGTCTTGTTTGTCGAAATCACGAACCGTCTGGTCAGTGAATATTCAACGGCTAAAGAACGTGCAAAGAAATTTTCGTGGGAACAAGCATAAGAAAGAGAGGAACTAGTCATGAAATTTGTCGGCCTAATCGGAACGAACGCCAAAAAATCGACCAATCGCCAATTAGTGGCGTTTATGCAGCGGGAATTTGCTGCCCTAGCAGAAATTGAACTGCTGGAAATCAAGGATGTCCCAATGTTCAATGAAACACAAGATCAAACCAATAGTGAAGTGATTCAACGGTTAAATAGCAAGATTTTAGCAGCCGATGGGGTGATCATTGCGACACCAGAGCATAACCATTCGATTCCTTCCGCATTGAAAAGCGTCTTGGAATGGCTCTCCTTCAATCTCCATCCCTTTGATGGCAAACCGGTGATGATCGTCGGTGCATCCTACGATGTACAAGGCTCCTCGCGAGCACAGCTGCATTTGCGCCAAATCCTTGATGCACCGGGTGTCAATGCAACAGTTATGCCAGGAAATGAGTTCTTGTTGGGACGTGCGCATCAAGCCTTTGATGAACAAGGCAATTTAAAAGATCAACGAACGATCGACTTTTTGGAAAGTTGTTTCCGCAAGTTCGTTCGGTTTACGGAAGTCGCTAATTTGTTGAACGTACCAGAAGAAGTCGTTTATGAGCCTGGCGAATACACCGTCACAGCACCAGGACATAACGGGGATCTACCAATGGTCGTCAAATTGAGCGAAGAACGGATCGAAGCCATCGATATCGATACGTCTGGTGAATCCGAAGGGATCGCTGATGTCGTTTTCGTACGGATCCCTCAAGAAATTATTGAAGGGCAAACCTTGAATGTCGATGCGATCTCTGGTGCTTCCGTTACGAGTAACGGTGTCGTCGATGGGGTAGCAAAAGCCGTGAAAATGGCTGGTGCGAACCCAGATGTCTTGCGCAAACGTCCAAAAGCCGCCAGTGCTTTGCAAACAGAAGATGAAACGTATACCACCGATGTCGTTGTCGTAGGTGGCGGCGGCGCGGGCCTGAGTGCAGCTGCCAGTGTGCTGCAAGCCAATAAAGACGTGATCTTAGTAGAAAAATTCCCAGCGATCGGCGGCAATACCGTACGTACTGGCGGACCGATGAATGCTGCGGATCCAAAATGGCAAAACGGCTTCTCCGCATTGCCTGGCGAACGCAGTGCTTTAGAAGAAGTGCTGACGATCGATGAACAAGACATCGATGCAGAATACTTGCCAGACTTCAAAGCTTTGAAGGCACAAATCACTGCGTATCTTTCAGAAACGACGCCAGAAAAAGAATACTTGTTTGATTCTGCTTTGTGGCATAGAATCCAAACTTATCTAGGCGGAAAACGCAAAGATTTGAATGGTCAACCGATCTATGGGAAGTACGAGCTAGTGAAAATCTTGACGGATCAAGCATTGGCCTCAGTGAAATGGCTAGAAGAAATCGGCGTAGAATTTGATATGAACAATGTCGATATGCCAGTAGGAGCGAAATGGCGCCGAGGGCATAAACCAGTCAAAAACGAAGGGTATGCCTTTGTCTCTGCTTTGCATCAATTCGTGAAAGAGCATGGGGGAACGATCTTAACCGATACGCCTGTCAAAGAATTATTGATCGAAGATGGCAAGGTTACTGGAATCATCGGGGAAGGCCGTAACGGTCAAAAAGTCACGATCCATGCCAAAGCAGTGATTTTAGCTTCCGGCGGGTTCGGAGCGAACACGAAAATGTTGAAACAATACAATACCTATTGGACAGAGATCGAAGACGATATCAAAACGTCAAATTCACCAGCGATCACTGGTGACGGGATCAAGCTAGGGGAAAGTGCTGGCGCGGACCTTGTTGGCATGGGCTTTTCGCAAATGATGCCCGTATCTGATCCAAACACAGGGGCTTTATTCAGTGGGCTGCAAGTGCCACCAGCTAACTTTGTGATGGTCAATCAAAAGGGTGAGCGCTTTGTCAATGAGTACGAAAGCCGCGATGTATTGACCCAAGCGGCGATCGATAATGGCGGATTGTTCTATTTGATCGCGGATGAAGAGATCAAGAAAACCGCTTATAACACGAGCCAAGAAAAAATCGATAAGCAAGTAGCTGCTGGTACGCTGTTCCGCAGTGAGACCTTGGCTGGCCTGGCAGAGCAGATCAATGTTGATCCAGCCGTCTTAGAGGCGACCGTTGCGAAATACAACAGCTATGTGGATGCTGGGAAAGACCCAGAGTTTGGCAAAGATGTCTTCGACTTGAAAGTGGAAAAAGCGCCTTTCTATGCCACACCAAGAAAACCAGCGGTTCACCACACGATGGGGGGATTGAAGATCGACCCGCAAACCCACGTGTTGACGAAGGAAGATCAAATCATTGAAGGGCTGTATGCAGCAGGGGAAGTTGCTGGGGGGATCCATGCCGGCAATCGCTTAGGTGGCAACTCATTGACCGACATCTTCACTTTTGGCCGGATTGCTGGAAAGACAGCAGTCGCAGAACATCTCGAATAAAAAGCCTTGCGCGTTGTGACTCGTCACGCGCGCTAGCTTTTGAAAAAACATGTGAATAAAGTAACATGCTTAAAACAAAGGAGAGAAAAAATGGAAACAAAAATCAATCGTTGGCTGATTCTGATCGCTTCGACCGCTGTATTACTGTGTACGGGCGCTGTTTACGCCTTTAGTGTTTTTGCAGGACCTCTTAGTCAATTAAAAGGTTGGTCCATGGAAGAGATCATGCTAGCCTTTACCATCAATGCCGCAGTTGGCCCGATTACCATGATTTTGGGTGGTTTGCTGACAGACCGAGGAGCCGCTAGATGGGTCATCGCTGGTGGAGGCGTTTTGTTCGGAGCGGGCTTCTTCCTGACGGGTTTGGTCAACTCACCCGCCATGCTGTACCTGACTTATGGAGTTTTTGCTGGTTTAGGACAAGGCTTTGCCTATTCGGCTTGTTTAAGCAATACGATTCGGTTATTTCCGGATAAACGGGGACTGGCTTCGGGCTTGATCACAGCAGGCATGGGTGGAGCAGCGATTATTGCCGCACCAATTGCGAATCGTTTGATCGAATCACAAGATGTCTTAGCAGCCTTTCGGATTTTAGGAATTGCCTATATCGTGATCGTCTTGGTGGCTAGTCTATTTATTCGTAAAGCACCAGAAAATTACCGTCCAGCAGGTTGGCAACCAGCGGATCAAGGAAAAAATGGTCCTCAAATCAATCTAAATTGGCTGGACATGCTGAAGACACCAACTTTTTACTTGATTATTGTTATGTTAGGGGTAGGGGCTTTTTCAGGTTTGATGATTGCTTCTAACGCCTCAGTGATCGGGCAAAGTATGTTTGGTTTGACGGCGGCTGCCGCTGCTTTTTATGTCAGCTTGTACTCATTGAGCAACTGTTTTGGTCGTGTCCTTTGGGGCACCGTTTCTGATAAAATTGGTCGGACGAATACGTTGATGATCATCTATGGTGTGGTGGCATTGTCCTTATTCCTATTGACGCTTGGTCAAACAACTGTGATCTTCACTGTCGGGATCATCGGTTTAGGACTGTGCTTCGGGGGCGTGATGGGGGTTTTCCCATCGATCGTTATGGAAAATTACGGACCGATCAATCAAGGGGTCAACTATGGAATCGTCTTTGTTGGTTATTCTACGGCGGCATTCTTTGGTCCTAGAGTGGCAGCAGCAATCGCAGAAAGTAACCAAGGAGATTATACAAAAGCCTTCTATACGGCAATTTTCTTGGCCGTTTTTGGGCTTGTTCTCAACATAGGCTATGCGATGCTAAAAAAATCCCAAAAGCCCGCACCTGTTATTAAATAACAATTCACCAAAAGCAGTCTTTTTGATAAAAGCTGCTTTTTTGGTGCCAAAACCACTCTTTTTTCTTTTTTTAGAACAGAGTATTGGCACATGAAGCAAAAGAGAAAACTGTTTCATAGCAAGAATTTATCTCGTTGATTTCACTGTTTTTTCATCTTAACCCCCCATTTTTTAATAAATCGTGTTACAATAAAAAAAGGCTAATACGACGGAGGGATTAAATGACAATTCGTAAAGAACGACGCCGCTTAGAAAAGCGCTTGAAGCGCACGCAATATACCCAAAAAAGTATTACGATGGCTACTACTTTAGTAGCGGGATCAACGTTTATCCCGACCTTAGGACATGCGGCTGAAACGGCAACGACAGAAACTAGCAATGACCTTAAGGTCGTTGAACAAACAACAATCAGCAGTACACCAGAAACCGACAGCACGCCAGTTGAGGAAACCACAGAATCGACGACAGCACCTGTTGTGACCGAAGAAACTTCGGAAATGACGGAGGAGTCAGGAGCTGAAGCAGTTACTGAGGGATCAGAAACAGCGACGACAGAAAGCACAACAGTCGCTAGTGATGAAGTCTTAGAAGCAGATGAAGTACCATCAGCCCTTTCTGATTTGACTAGTCGGGCATTATTTTCACGGGCAACGATCGATCCGGCTGCCTTTATCAGTCAGATTTGCGGCTATGCAACGGAAGTGGCGGCAGCAAACGATCTGTATGCCTCTGTTATGATGGCACAAGCGATTTTGGAATCTGGTTGGGGCGCCTCGACTTTGACGACCACGGCCAACAATATGTTTGGGATCAAAGGCAGCTACAATGGCCAATATGTGACAATGGATACGTATGAAGATGATGGTTCCGGCAATTATTATTTGATCAGCGCTAAGTTTCGGAAATACCCATCATTAAAAGAGTCTTTTGAAGACAATGCATATGTGTTGCGCAACACGAGTTTTTCTAGCGGCAACTACTATTACAGCGGTGCATGGAAAAGCAATACGACCTCTTACACGCAAGCAACCGCTTGGCTACAAGGGCGGTATGCAACCGATACTTCTTATGCCAGCAAATTAAACAATTTGATCAGTACGTATAATTTAACGCAATATGATACTGGCAGCTCAAACACAGGTGGCGGCAATAGCAATGAAACAATCGTCAGTGATGAAACAGCGATCAATCAGCAGATGAAAACCACGGCCTCTATGAATATTCGTTCCGATGCTTCCACGAGTGCCTCTATTACTGGTTCGTTAGCAGCTAATACGACGTTTACGGCAACGGCGACCAAAACCGGCACCAGCGTCAATGGCAACACCACGTGGTATAAGATTTCTGGCAAAGGTTGGGTCAGCGGCGCGTATTTGACGAAGGTTTCGACCGACTCTTCAAACAACAATAGCGGATCAGGCAACACCGGTTCTGACAATAGCAATTCTGGTACGACGATCAATAAGCAAATGAAGACGACGGAAGCGATGAATATTCGTTCTAGCGCGTCCACTAGCGGATCAGTGGTGGGCTCGCTTAGCAAAGGCACGACCTTTACTGCCACTTCTATGAAAACCGGTACATCAGTCAACGGCAATAAAAATTGGTACTATGTCTCTGGCAAAGGTTGGGTCAGCGGCGCCTACCTTACTGAAGTGACCAACAATAATGCTTCTGAAGCGGAAAAAGAAGACAATGGTTCAAGCATCAATCAACAAATGAAAACGACGGCCGCATTGAATGTTCGCTCCGATGCTTCTACTAGCAGCCGTGTCGTGACAACGCTTGGTCAAGGGGTGACCGTTACCGTGACAGCGAAAAAGAACGGCACTTCAGTGGAAGGCAATAAAACGTGGTACTACGTTTCTGGCAAAGGTTGGGTCAGTGGTGCCTACTTGACAACAACCAGCAGCTCTTCCAATAATAACGGTTCAACAACCACAAATCAGCAAATGAAAACCACCGAGATTTTAAATGTTCGTTCCGATGCTTCTACCAGCAGCAGTATTACTGGTTCTTTAAGCAAAGGGGCAACCGTCACGGTTACCGCAACAAAAACCGGGACGACCGTCAATGGCACGAACAAATGGTATTATGTTTCTGGGAAAGGTTGGGTCAGCGGTGCCTACTTAACAGCTGCTAGCAGTGGGGCTTCTAATACGAATACCAGCAGCAGTAGTTCAACGAAGACGCATACGGTGAAATCAGGTGACAGCTTATGGTCACTGGCACAAAAATACAACACCAGTATCAGTCAACTCGCATCATGGAACAACATCAACAGCAGCTATACGATCTTTGTCGGACAAAAACTGATCGTTTCCAAGTAACAAGCAAAAAAACCGCGTGCAAGCCATTGGCTCACGCGTTTTTTTTATGCTGGATCAAGCGTTCACTAAGCTGCTAGCGGTTTATCAAGAAACTACTTGTTTTTCGTAAGCGCAATCAAACTATTTGGTCAATCATAGAACCCTGCGTTAGAATGAAAGAAGCAATAGAAATTGCTAGTCTTAAAAGAATTGCTTCAGAACCAGAACAATCGAAGCGTACACAAAATAAGGAGGATTTCACATGCACAACAGAAACCTAACGATTATTGGCAGTTACGACACTCGAACAGAAGTATTACCGGTTATTGAGCAATTGACAAACGAAGGCTATGGCAAAGAGGATATCGTGCTGTTTGCGAATCAAACAGTCATCGATCAATTTGGGTTAGAATCCATCGATGATGTGGAAGTGGAGCAGGCAGCTAGTGAGGATGAAGATCGTTCGCTTTGGGAAAAAATCAAAGATGCTTTTTCTTTCGGCGATTCCGATCATAGGCATGATGAGCATGATCCGTTATATGGTTATCGTGATGACCTTGAACGAGACAAACTCGTTGTCGGCGTCTACGATTATCAGCCGATGGACAAAATAACCGATCGTGATGCAGATACTGGTCCGATCATCGATCAACCGTTACCAGGTGAAACAGCGATGCCAGATGAGTCCGTTCATCCAACACCGCGCATGGGAGACAGTGATATTGAAGCACCGATCCATGACCCGAATCATCTGCGAAACTTATAAGTAGAAGGATTTCTTAAGTAAAGGAACCATTAAAGCCAGAGGAACGAGCATCCGTCGCACCTGCCAACCCTTAGTAAAGGGATGGGCCCGCAGGTGATCGGCAGTTGTCCTCGGGCTTTTTTTGTGCAACGGACAATCATGTCTTTGTCATCTTTGAAAATAAAACTTAATTTGTTGACGGTTGCTTTTTTTTGTATAATATAAGAATGAGATAGATCGTTGTCGGAAGGTCCAACCACTTTTTTGGGGAAAGGATGGGGAGTGCGATGAAATTCAAGTTCAATATGCAGTCGGCATTAGTCAGTTGTTTTGTTGCGGTTTTTTTGAGTGTGGCGATCAATCAAGACGCCAATGCCTTTGTTGCCGCGCCCTTTGTACGAGATTCTTCCAGTAGTTCCTCTGAGCCACCTTACCAGACAGCAAGCAGCAGTATCGAAGAAACCTCTGATTCCAGTCAGATTTTTTATGAAGCCAGTGTTAGTTCGTATACACCGTCTTCAACGACTAGTCGCTCGATCGAAGCGTCGACAAATGAAGGCACGTCTGTTTCCGTAAGTGAAGCAGAGACAGAGCCTAGCGTCAGCACTTCAGCAAGTAGCGAAAGCAGTTCGAGTACCGCGCCCAGTGGCGGATCAACCACCACCAGCGATACTTCTAGCAGTAGCGCTAGTAGCAGTTCTTCAAGCTCTTCCAGTACGAGTTCGACCAGTACTACAACAAGCAGCTCCAGCAGTGAAACGACTGAGCCGTCTTCAGAAACCTCCAATAGCGACGAGGAAGCCGCGGAAGATACGAGTGAAAATGTTGATCTAACAGTCGAAGGGGCTCACTGAGCCTGACTGTAAAAATCAATCTCATCTTAAAGGGACCATTTCAGCTAGGCCTTGTGCCTAGCTTTTTTATTTGCTTATGTTCAGAGCCATGAACACACCAAGTGAACGAAAGATGCGCGATTTCTCACTCTGAGACATCAAAAAATAGCAAAGAGGAAGGTTTTGTTGGCGGATTGCTGGAACAGAAAAGAGCCGTCTTACGTTTTTATTCACTGCCTCCATAAAAAAAGCTGCACTTGCAAGCATATCATAAAGTGATTCTTAGTAGTTTCGCTATAATAAGTGCGAGGAGGGGTGTTATGGGAAAGTATTTTAAGCACTTCGAAAAATTGATTAGTGTTGTGGTTGATATTATGTTAGGACTGTTGGTTCTGTTGGTTTTGGTGGTGATGGCGGAAGCGATCTATAAAATCGTTGTCCATGTGATCCCACTGCATGAAGTTAGCGATCTTTCTTTATTGATCGAAGAGATCGCAACATTGTTTATTTTACTGGAAATTATTTTGATGTTATTGCGTTACGTAAAAGAAGGTCACCATATTCCGGTGCGCTACTTGATTTTGATCAGTATCACAGCGATTTTAAGGGAGTTGCTTTTAGCGCAGGGAAAAGGGTTAGAAACGCTCTTTTTAGCCTTAGCGATCTTGGTCTTGATCATTGTGCTGCAGGCGTTGGAAAACTCAAAGCCTTTCATAGTTCCAAAGGACTGTAAAAAAATCATCCGATTGGTTGACGAATGACTCGTCAAGGGATCGGATGATTTTTTAATTCTTCAAAAAGCACGCGGCTTTCTTGCTGCAGCCGCTTGCCGATATCTGTTTGCCCTACCGTTGTTCTTTCCGTTTGCCGCACGACGATTTTTTTCTGAGTGACGATGTCACGTCGCTGCTGGATGGCTTGCTGGCGATCTGTAAAGGGTTGATGGGCTGCTAAGGTCATGCCGAAGGAATTTGACAACAGCGTGTAACCAGCAATGCCTGTGACGGATTGGTAGGAGCGGGAAAGTCCGCCATCAATTACCAATAAACGACCATTTGCCTTGATGGGCGTCTCGCCTTTACGCACTTTGACAGGGGTGTGGCCATTGATGATGTGGCCTGTCGGCGGCAGACCGAAGGCAGCTAGGACACGGCAGCAGAAGTCTTCGTTTTCCCTTAAAGAATAATAGGCATTTTTTTGTTCTTTATGGGTGTTGCGATCTGCTATAAAGTAGCGCTCAAAGGTTTTCATGGCTTTTTTGCCGAAGAGGGAAGAACCTTCGCCACACCAAAGATACCAGATCATATCGGTGGCAAGGTCTGTTTGGTTTTCTGGTTGGGCAAAGCTTTCCTGCAAACATTGCTGAAAAAAGTCCATCAACGCTTTGCCTGCTAAGGGCTGCTGCTGGAAAGTAAAGGCCAGGAAATCGCCGTTTTCCTGACAAGGTAGGCAGCCGTGATACAGCAGGTTGTCGTTGAAGCGCTGGTACAATGTGCCATGCTCGACCAAAAAGCGCATATGCGCAGCTAAGCGGGGTGAGCGTTGAAATTGGCTCAACAAATCTTGCAGTACCTCATGTTCTTCGGCTGTCAAACGGTAAGGATCATCGGTATCTACTAGTTGAAAACAGCCGTTGATCAAAGGATAGGTCTGGTCTAGCTGGATTTGTTGCCGATCTTGAGACAAGCGATGCAACAAGCAGCGCTCTGCCATCGCAAATGCCGGTCGCCGCTGGATCACGGCTGCTTCGACTTTGAATTGGATGATGGCAAATGCCTGCTGCAAAAGCATAGCGGCTTTTTTTTGCTGGCTTGATAAAGGATCCACTGTTTTTTGCGGATAAAAGCCTTCATTTTCTGTGTAATATTTTTGGCTAAAAGCCAGTGCTTTTGATAGATCGATCCCATAACCATCTTGTAATAATGCCAGATTGCCGTAGCGAGCAGCGATGCGAATCGTATTGGCCAAACAGGGCAGCGAGCCGCAAAAGCTACCGATCCACAAGATATCATGGTTGCCTAGCTGAATATCCAGTGAAGGCAAAGTCATCAAGCGATCGACGATTTTGTCTGGCGCCGGTCCTCGATCATAGATATCGCCTAAGACATGGAGATGGTCCACTACGAAGCGTTGAATCAAGTACGCCAGCTCTTGGCAAAAAAGCGAGGCTGCCTCTAATTCGATGATCTTATCAAAAATCGCCTGATAGTAAGCTTCTTTGTTGAAGTCGGCATCA
Organism: Enterococcus sp. OL5; assembly: GCF_006491895.1. Classification (NCBI taxonomy): domain Bacteria; kingdom Bacillati; phylum Bacillota; class Bacilli; order Lactobacillales; family Enterococcaceae; genus Enterococcus; species Enterococcus sp. OL5. Next base: position 11,667 of record NZ_VHIL01000018.1, on the reverse strand, counting down.
TATTGGTACAACAGTTCTTCTAAGATGTAAGCAAAAGAAGTCGGTAATGCTTTGCGTACCTTGGAGCGTGTGTATTTACTGGAAGTAAAGCGGGCAACTTTCACTAGCTGTGCCATCTTCAAGCGCCAATCGGCAGGGGTCCATGCCTGTTCTTGTAATAGCTCCTCTGGATAATAAATGACAAAACAAAGTTCGGTCTGTTCTTCTTTCGTCAAGACGCCGGTAAACAAAGTCTCGACTTTTTCTCGAATACTACCAGAGCCATTCCGCAAAATATGGTCAAAGGCATCGTATTCGCCATGCAGATCGCTGACAAAGTGCTCGGTGGCTTTCGGCAGCTGCTGGATGGCTTCCAAGTTGATGATCTCGGTCAGGTTTGCCAAGGCGTCTTTATTGAACATGGGCCTGTTCTTTGGCTTGTTCTTCAATCAGCATCGCGCTTTCTTCAATGGAGCGTTTGCTGACATCGATCACCGGAATGTTCAGCTTTTTGAACCATTCATTCGCGTAGGCTAATTCTGCTTCGATTCGTTCACAATTGGTGTAATGGGTCTCTTCTTTCAAGCCCAATGAATGCATCCGGGACCGCCGGATTTCCGTAAGGGATTCTGGATTCGTAGTCAAACCGACCATTTTCCGTGGGTCTACTTGGTGCACTTCGGCAGGCAAAGCGACTTCAGGAATCAAAGGCAGATTCGCCACTTTGTAGCCACGATTTGCCATGTATAGGCTCAATGGGGTTTTTGAGGTTCGCGAAACCCCTAAGAGGACAAAGTCAGCATCGAGAAATCCCCGTGGGTCTTTGCCGTCGTCGTATTTTACGGCAAATTCCATCGCTGCCACCCGGCTGAAATATGCTTGGTTCAAGCGATGCAAGGCACCAGGCTCTTGGACGGCTTCTACACCGAATGTTTTTTCTAGCATCGTGGTCAAAGGCGACATAAAATCGACATACTGCAAACCAGTCCGTTTGGCAAAGGCATCAACAAAAGCGACTAATTCTTTATTGACTAAGGTGGTAACGACGATCGATTTGTCTAGCAAGGCATCTTTGAGGATCTCGCCTAAGCTCTCTTCATCATTAGTAAAGGGAAAGAGCTGGATATCTGAAAGGTCGATCGTGGGAAACTGCGCGGAAACGGCGGCGATCAGCTTTTGTGCCGTTTCGCCTACGGAATCTGAAATCAAATATATTCGAACGTTCTTCATTGTTTTTGCCCCCTAAAAGTGTGTGTTGTCACTGTCATTACCTGCTTGAATAAAGTAATTCATCAGCCGTGTCTTCGTGATTTTGCCGATGACTTTTTTTGGTTCCTGCGGATCGACCACAGGCAAGGTATCGACTTCATGTCGTCCTAACAACGTACCAGCCGTCAAGATCGTTTCTGCCGGTGTGATGGTCACGATGTTTGGCATGCGAGTCATGATCATCGCTACAGGTGTTTTTTCCGGTGCGGCATTGCTGATCGCAAAGCGCAGCAGATCTTTGCGGGAGAGTACCCCGATCAGTTCGTCTTGGTCATTTTTGACATAGAGGGAACCGACATCGTACATAAACAAAGTCGTGACTGCTTCATAAACGGAGACCGTTTGTGAGATCAGCAACGGTGGGATCATGACTTCTGCAACTTTGGTATGGTAGAGTTTTTCGAAAAGCAAAGGCTCAACGGTTTGTCCTGTGTAGAAATAGCCGACTTTCGGTCGGGCGTCTAATAAACCGGTCATGGTTAAAATCGATAAGTCATTCCGCAAGGTTGCGCGGCTCAAACCCAACTGCTTCGCAATGGTCTCCCCACTGATGGGCTGATGCTCTTTGACGATCTCAATGATTTTCATTTGTCTTTGGCTTAATTCCAATGTGTCACCTTCTTTCTTTTATGTGTTATGCTATTGATTATATGATTTTCCGAATGAAAAGGCAATCCTTCTCTTTTAAAAAGGATAAATCCCTTAAAAGTTTTCTTTTTTTGGCTTGACGATTAAATGTGTCATACTATATACTGCTAATTAATCGAAATAGTATATAACATTTAAAAGGAGGAACATGATGGAAAAAGCAGTCGTATGGTTTTCAGAAGGCACGAAAGAGCAAAAAGCATTATTAGGCGGGAAAGGGGCAAATCTTGCGGAGATGACCAATTTGGGTTTGCCTGTTCCTCAAGGATTTATCGTCCCGGCCACCATTTGCCTGACCTATTTAGAAGAACAGGTTCTTCCTGAGGCGATCATCAAGCAAGTCAAAGCTGCCATCGAAGAATTGGCAGTCCGCAGGAACAAAACATTTGGCGGACTGCAGTCGCCGTTGTTGGTTTCTGTCCGCAGTGGGGCCAAGTTTTCCATGCCAGGGATGATGGATACGATCTTAAACCTTGGGTTGAATGATGAAACCGTCCAAGGGTTGGCTCAGCAGACGGGGGACCCCGTCTTTGCTTATGATTGTTACCGCCGTTTGATCCAGATGTATGGGGATGTGGTGAAAGGTGTAGCAAAAGAACACTTTGAAGCCTATTTGACAGATTATAAGAAACGGCAGAATTATGCGTCAGACCAAATGATGACCGGCAATGATTGGCAAATGATCTGCCGCGTGTTTCAAAGTATTTATATGGAACATACTCAAGAAGCGTTTCCGCAAGACCCGTTTCAGCAATTGTTGGCAGCCATCACGGCGGTTTTTCGCTCATGGAACAACCCACGGGCAAAGACCTACCGTTCCCTCCATCGGATCCCTGACGATCTAGGAACTGCCGTAACGATTCAAGAAATGGTTTTTGGCAACAGTGGGATAAATAGTGGGACGGGTGTCGCCTTTACCCGCAATCCAGCAACCGGGGAACCGGGACTTTTCGGCGAATTTCTAGTGTGTGCCCAAGGGGAAGATGTGGTTGCAGGGATTCGTACACCACAACCGATCCAAGCGTTGGCACAGCAGCATCCCATGATCTATCAGGAACTAAAGCAACTGGCTGAGGGTTTGGAGGATCACTATCAAGACATGCAAGACATTGAATTTACCATCGATGACGGCCAGTTGTTTGTCTTGCAAACAAGAAACGGCAAACGAACCGCCGCTGCCGCAGCGCAAATCGCAACGGATATGGTCGCAGAAGGTCGGATCACTATCAGACAGGCACTAGATCGCATCACACCAGAAATGATCGATCAATTGCTGCACCCGTTATTTGCCCCCGAAGCCTTACAGCAAGCCAAAGCTTTTGCGCAGGGCTTGCCGGCTAGCCCAGGGGCGGCTTCAGGACATGTCTATTTCACTGCAGAGGCAGCGGAAAAAGCCAGCCGCGCAGGAGAAAAAGTCTTGCTGCTGCGGCAGGAAACCTCACCTGAAGATATTGAAGGTATGGTGGTGAGTGAAGCGATCATTACCGCTCGTGGGGGGATGACTTCGCATGCGGCGGTGGTCGCCCGTGGTCTGGGGGTCTGTTGTGTGGTAGGATGCGAGGCATTAAGTGTCGATGTATTTTTGAAACAGGCCCGCTGCGGCGAGCTGCTGATTGAAGAAGGTGACGTACTTTCGGTAGACGGCAGCACTGGCAAACTGTATCAAGGGCAGCTGCCTATGACCAGTGTGCAGGAGCGAGTCTTGCTGGATCAGCTTTTGACGTGGGCACAAGCCCAGGCAGATCTAAAGGTTTACGCAAATGCGGAAACGAAAAATGACATTGAGGCTGCGCTGGCCTTTGGTGCAGCGGGCATCGGCTTAGCACGGACGGAGCATATGTTTTTTGGGGAAGCGCGTTTGTGGAAAATGCGGGAAGTCATCTTGGCAGAAACAAAGGCGGAACGATTGAAGGCGTTGGCTGAGATCAAGGCGTATCAAAAAGCCGATTTCCAAGAAATGCTGCAGGCCGCGCAAGGAAAGAAGTGCACGATCCGTTTATTAGATCCGCCACTCCATGAATTCTTGCCCCATGAGCATGAACGTCTTGAGATGGCCCGCCGTAGTCAAAAATCATTGGCGGAGATCGAGCGGCGAATTGACGAACTGCAAGAGGTCAATCCCATGATGGGGCATCGCGGCAGCCGCTTAGGACTGAGCTATCCAGAAATTTATGAAATGCAAACAGCGGCGATTTGTGAAGCGGCTGTGGAGTTGCGGCAGCAAGGAGTCGAGGTAGAGGCGGCGATCTTATTGCCCCTGATCAGTTTGCCTGCAGAGCTGCAGGTGTTGAAAGAGACGTTGACACAGGTGATCGCTCAAGCAGAAGCCACCCTGCAGCAACCGTTGCGCATCGAGATCGGCATGATGATCGAGACACCTAGAGCGTGCTTGATTGCTGGGGAGTGTGCTGAAGATGCGGCGTTCTTTAGTTTTGGTACCAATGACTTGACCCAAATGACCTTTGGCTTTTCGCGGGATGATGCCGGCAGCTTTATTCAAGCCTATTTGCAGTCGGGGATCTTACAAGAAGATCCTTACCAGCACTTAGATCAGGCGGGCGTTGGCACATTGATGCGTCAAGCGATCGCTGGCGTAAGAGATTGTCAGCCAGAGCACTCGATCGGTGTTTGTGGCGAAGTCGGCAGCGATCCCTATTCTATTGCATTTTTGCGAGAGATCGGCATCGACTATGTTTCTTGTTCCCCATACCGGATCCCTGCTGCTTGGTTAGCGATCGCCCAATCAGCCCCCATCATCGAAGAGGCGTCAGTGAGCACCCGCTAAAATAGGAGAAAAAAATACACCGCAGTCCACTAGCAAGGTTCGCTTGCTTGGTGGATTACGGCGTGTTCGTTTAGCGTCGTACTTACAGGGGCTGATCCGTTTTTTGGATCGCAGGTTTGCGTCCTTTTAAATACCAAGTGATCCCAATGACATGGGCGAGGTAGATGGCAGCGAGGACGAAACGTACCAGCAGATTGGGGATCAATAGTGCAGGAATTGCAAAGACTACCAGCATCATGGCAAACATCCGAACCATTCCCTTAGTGCTCAGCTGTTTTTGTACGAGTGGTTTTTCAATGTATTTTTGATAATTTTCTGATTGAACCAAGCGTTGATAAGAGGTATCGGAACTCTGCAGCCAGAAATAAGCCGTCAGCAAGTAAAAGACCGTTGTAGGTAAGAAAGGCAAAAAGATTCCTAACGTACCTAAACCGAATGTCAGTGATCCACAAAGAAAAAACAGTGTTTTTTCAAAAGTAACCCTCCTTATTTGGGTGTTTCGTGTCTTAACCTCAGTATAACGGAGGAGGGGCAGCTTGAACATGCGTTTTGTGCTTTTCCCCGTTTTTTAGCGGCAATAAGAGTTTTTCTTCCCCTTACTCCTGCTTTTTTGATAGACTAGAAACAACACAAAGGGGGAAGCAGCATGGAAACGATTGAATTGAATACCGGCATTCAGATTCCAGTGATCGGCAGTGGGACGAATACATTTGGGAAAGAAAACCGAGAATACCAAGGTGCGATCAATGATGATACGACAGAGCTATTGACTGCCATCAAGCTTGGGTATCGGCATTTTGATACGGCGATTTCTTATCGCAACGAAGCCGTGGTAGGCAAAGCCATCAAGGAAAGCGGGATCGACCGCAGCGAATTTTTCCTGACTTCTAAGATTCCTGGCAAACCGGAGTATACGCAAGATGCAGCTGCCGTGAAAGCGTCTGTTGAAGCGAGTTTAGCAGCCTTGCAGACGGAATCGATCGATCTTTATTTGATCCATCATCCGTGGGACAACTTGGCAGAGATTGCCGCTGTCTGGGCGGTTCTTGAGGCTTATGTCGATAAAGGAGTCTTAAAAGCGATCGGGGTGTCCAATTTCCAAGAAGAAGAACTTAGCTATTTATTGGCAAACAGTCGGATCAAACCAGCGGTCAATCAGATCGAATCGCATCCAGGCAAGTGGAATGATGCGATCATCGCCTATTCCTTAGCCAATCAGGTAGTGCCAGAAGCCTGGGGTCCACTTTCCCGGATTTCAGAAGCGGCACGGGAAACCTTGACCCAAATCGGTGAAGCGTATCAAAAAACCTGGAGCCAAGTGGTCTTGCGTTACCAAATCGAGCGTGGGGTGATCGTGATTCCGAAATCCCATTCAGAAAAACATCAAGCCGAAAATTTAGCGCTCTTTGATTTCGCTTTGACGGCGGAAGAAAAAGCTATCATCAAAGAATTATAGGCAATAGAAGCGGTCCTATTAAAGGGACCCTACAGCCAGTGCGGAAACTTCCGTGCTGGCTATTTTTATGCAGTCGCAACGCTCCTTGATCACTGAGGAGCTTTTCTATTCGTTACAACAGCAACCGTAAGACTTAGCAAAAAAGAAAATGCGCTTGCAGCCGTTTCTGCCAATGAACCCTCTTAATCATTCAAAGAAATAACCGATTATCCTTACTAAGGGTCGTCTATGGACGAGTCTTCATTGGATCGTGTGAAAATGGAAATGAAGGAGTGGCACAGTTGTGAAAAAAAGAAAAAAGACGATAGGAATTTATGTGATGATCACTTTGATGCTGGTTGCGGGGATCCCGATCATTGTCATGCTGACAAGTTCCTATTTAACCACCAAGAACTTATTGATTGAACGAAATGATTTGAACAAAGAAAGTGCCGTCAATTTGATCTTGGCGGAAGAAAAGAGTTTGCGCCGATCGACGGAAAGCAAATTGAAATCAATGGCTGAACTGCCAGCGATGAAAACAGAATTCAGCATGGGGCGCATCCGTTCAGATCTTTCTTTAGCGATTGCTGGAAGCAACAGCTTCTTAGCGGTGACTTTTGGGACAGAAGATGATGAATATGTGACCTTCAACCCCTTACCAGATGATTATAAGCCTACGATTCGGCCATGGTACAAAGGGGCCGTAAAAGCCGAAGGAGAAGTGTATTGGACAGCACCTTATTTAGATACGGTGTCGAATCAATTTGTGACGTCGGCTTCGATCAGGGTCAAAAATTCCCATAATCAAGTGGGGGTTTTAAGCGTCGATGTTTCCTATGAAAGCATTCAAAACATCTTGTCTTCCTTTACCGTAGGGCGGACTGGGAATGTCACCTTAGTTTCAGAATCTGGGGTCATCGTGACCTCAAAAAACACCAAACAAATCGGTAAGAATATCAAAGAAGAAGAAGTATTCCAAAAAATCAAAGAAGCTAAAAACCCGACAGGCATGGTTGGCTTAGGCGACTCGAATAAAGTCAACGATGTGTTGTATGACAAGTCTGCTGATTCCAATGTTTGGGCGTATTCTGAAGTCAAAGCTAGTGATCTAGACAAAGAATTAGGAGCGTTAGTCCGCACCACGATTATCGTTACGATCTTGATGTTGCTCTTTGTAGGACTGGTTTCGTATGCCGCGATCAAAGTAGTCGCAGCGATCATCGATTGCTTCAATCGCTACTTTAGAAAAGTCGGTGAAGGCAAACTAGAGAAGATGAGCAAAACCAAAAGAGCCAAAGGCGAAAAATGGACATGGGATCAATGGGCACGTCGAGTTGTTTATCCAGACAAAGCAGGCAATGAGATCCAGCAAATGGCGGACAATTACAATGTGATGATCGAAGGCACGGGTGCATTGATCCAAAAAGTCCAAAAAGAAAGCAACAGTGTCGCAGGAATGTCGGATTCTTTATTAGAATTGTCAAAACAAACCAATATTGCGACAGAAGAAGTCTCTCAAACCATTACGGGTATTGCTGAAGTGACCGGTGCTCAAGCCCAAGAAACAGAATACAGCGTGTCCCAAATGCAAAACCTTTCGCAAGTCGTGAAAGAATTACGAGAAAATGTTGGCGGCATGAGCAGCAAGTCGCAAGAATCTACGAAGATCAATCAAGAAAACTTAACGATCATGGATCAAGTCGATGACAGTTGGCGACAAGAGTTGGCACAGATGGAGCGCTTGATGTCGAATATGACGGGAATGAATGATAGTATCCAAAATATCAACTCGATCATTGGGGTCATCAACGATATTTCTTACCAAACCAACTTGCTAGCCTTGAATGCATCGATCGAAGCCGCAAGTGCTGGCGAGTCGGGCAAAGGCTTTGCCGTCGTGGCTGCTGAGATCCGAAAATTGGCGGAACAAAGCAAAGCCTCTACCAAAGAGATCGAAGCGATCATTGAAGAAATTCGTGAGCAATCTAGTCAAATGGTTAAACAAACGTCGGCGTCTGTCAAAGGTGGCGTTCGCCAAACCAACTTGATCAAAGAAGCGATCTCGTCTTCAAAAGAAGTTTTCCAACGCAGCAGCTATATGATCGAAGGCATCCATCATATTGAAGCAGCCAGTGCCCGTATCGAAAATATTCAAAACAGTGTACTGGAAAACTTAGAAAACATTTCCGCATCAACGGAAGAAAATGCCGCTGGTACACAAGAAGTTTCCGCAAATGCAGAAGAAGTCTTGGCAACCATGGATGAATTTACCAACCATGTGGCAGACCTCAGAGACATTGCAGAAGAGTTGAAGCGATTGACCAATCGTTTTGAAGTGGAGAAATAATTGATTGTCTAGCGAAAGCTGATTAACCCCCCCATTACCAATAAATTCGTTGGTAATGGGGGTTTTTCGATGGAGATAGTCAAAAAAAGCCGTCAAATGGGCTAAAAAGGTTTGTCAGAAAACCGCGGGGCAAGGCGTGAAACATCTGTTATAATGAAAAAAGCAGCAACCAGTGGGGATCTTTTGCCAAATAAAAACTTTAAAAGGTGACGTATGGTTGATCATTATGAAAGCGCATAAAAGATAGAGGAGAAAAGGGGGAAGATAGTTGCTGAAGATCTTTGGAAAAGAATACCAATTGATTCGTCTCGCTTCTTGGTTGATATTGGTTATGGGTATCATCATTTTAGGCTTAAATGGGTTGCTTTCAATGGTTTTTGACATTCCTTTTATTGACCATTCCACATTGGTGAGCATTGTCCTCATTTTTTATGGATATTGCAATTTGTTTTTCAAGGAGTAGTATTTGGCTAGGAAACAACTACTGTTCCTATTAAGAAAAGTAGAGAAAAGGGATTTTCATTGTTTAGGAGGGGAAAAAATGGCGGAAGAATATATGATTGAAGCACAAAGTGGTGCTGCAGTATTGGTTAAGAGTGGTAGTAAGATTGAGATTATCGATGTAGAAGGACAACAAGTAGTTGATTTTTTTGCGGTTAATCCAACAGACCCTAAAGAATACTTGTCTGCTGGAGTCACTATTGATTGTAATGAAAGTTTGAAGGTCAGCACAGGGGATTGTCTCTATACCAATCAGTACAAGAAAATGTTTACGATCGTTGAAGATGATGTGAAGGAACATGACTTGTTGCACCCATGTTGCCGTCCAGAGATGTATGACTTTTTTTATGATACTGGGAAAAATCACCCTAGCTGCTTGGCAAATATCAATCGATCACTGATGGATGTTTTAGGACACCAACGAGATGAAATCACGCCGTTTAATATTTTTATGTATACAAAAATATTACCTAATGGCAAACTTTCCGTCGAGACACCTTTGTCAAAAGCGGGAGATAAAATCGTCTTAGTAGCAGAAATGGATGTGTTACTTGCAGTTGCCGCTTGCAGTGTTTCTGAAAGTAGTTGCAATGGGGGAGAATGTACCCCGATTAAACTGGTCATTGAAGAATGATTGGTCATAGGTAATGAGTGTGCAGCGCCTACGCTAATAGTATACTTTTTGCTATATTTCTAAGAGAGCCGACATTCTCTTAGAGTGATTGGCAGGATGTCGGGACTGAATGGTTCTTGGTTTGATTGCTGCACCAGCTACCTCAGGAAAAACGATCCCCTATTATTTATAAGGGATCGTTTTTTTGTTTAAATAAGTCCATTCATTGAGTAACTGCCGCTTCGGTTCGCTGGATGATCATCTCCACGCGGCGGTTTTCCGAGCGGCCTTGGGGGGTGTTGTTATCGGCTTTCGGTTCGGTATCGGCAAAGGCTTGAATGGCAGCATTTTTTTCTAAAACAGCGCCTTTGCTGATGAAGTATTCCATAACGGTAATGGCACGAGCGGAACTAAGATCCCAGTTAGATTGGTAGCGGCCATTGCCTTTTTCCGGTACGTTATCGGTATGCCCGGCGATCACGATTTTGTTAGCTTTTAGTTTTTTCAGTGAGTCCGAGAGTAGATCCAGTGACTGACGAGTGGTGTCCGTGATCTCGGCGCTGCCAGAGGCAAACAAAATACTGCTAGCTAACGTGATATGCAAGCCATCAGATTCCAAGCGAACTTCTGTCTGGTCTTTTAAGCCAGAAGCGGCGAGTTCTTGTGACAGCTGGTCGCTGATTTTTTCTAGCTGTTGATTTTCCAGTTGAGTCCGAACTGCTGCTTCTTGCGCTTGTGCTTCGGCAGAAGTGGCGGCTTTTTTTCGCGGCGTGGTCTCGCCCATATCGATCACTGACCCGATGACGGAGGCATTGCTGTGGTGGCTGGAAAGGATGGTGCCGAATTCGCTTCGGATTTCTTGGAACTTCTCATCATCGACTTTCGCCATGGCAAACATGACGATGAACAAAGCCAGCAGTAAGGTCAACATATCCGAGTAAGGCAAAAGCCACGCTTCGTCTACATGTTCTTCATGTTTCTTTTTTCGTTTCATGTCGCTTCACCCTTTATAATTGTTCTTGCCGTTTTTTCGGATCGATCAAGCTGTATAATTTTTTCTCAATGCTTTTCGGTGATTGTCCGGCTTGGATCGCTAAGACCCCTTCCACGATGATCGACATCATTTGGACCTCTTGCTCCGATTTTAAGGTCAGTCGTGAACTAAAGGGAATGAACAGCACATAACCGAAGAAAATACCGTAAAGGGTCGCCACGAAAGCCGCCGAGATCATATGACCCAGTGCTTCTACATCCTCTAAATTGCCTAGCGCCCCAATCAGTCCGATCACGGCTCCTAACACCCCTAAGGTCGGGGAACTCGTGCCGGCGGTTTTAAAAATAGCCGAGCCGATGCGATGCCGTTCTTCGATCCCATAGATCTCATTTTCCATGATTTCTTGGATCTGTTCGGCAGCGATGCCATCCACCACCATTTCCAAGCCCTTTTTTAAAAAAGGATCTTCTAAGTTTTGGATGGCACCTTCAAGAGATAACAAGCCATCGCGCCGGGCTTGGTTGGCTAATTCAACGATGGTATTGATGGTTGTTTTTAAGTCGTATTCTTTATTTTTCAGCAGAACGCCGAAGATCTTCGGGATTTTTTTGATATCACTGCTGGGAAATGAATTGATAACGGCTGCGATCACACCAACGAAAATGATGATCGCGGCTGCCGGATTGATCAAAACGGCCACATTGGCACCTTTTACAATCATCCCAACCACCACAGATATCAATCCTAAAATAATACCGATCAGCAAGAAAAAATCCATTTGTTGCGTCCTCCTAAATTCTATTTCCAGGGTTTAAACCCTCATTTATTTTATCGGTGAATTAAAATCATTCTTAATAGCAAAAAAAATAATCCAAAAAATAACTAAAACAAATTTTCAGCTTTCTCTTTTTTTTGTTCTTTTTTTGACAAGTTTCGTTCAAATTCTTTGAAATGGTACAGCTTGCAATTTTTGTGAATATTTATAGATGGTACCGTTTTTTTTTCGTGAAGTATTTCTCAGGGTTTTGTCATACCATCAAACACAAATGAAAATGTTTTAATCAATTTTTCGAATAATGTCTTGTTTTTTTAT
>NZ_VHIL01000017.1:0-67548 GCF_006491895.1 Enterococcus sp. OL5 | reverse complement strand
AGTAATTTGCCGTTATAAACTTGTGGGAGATCGTTCTAAAAAAATAGTATCTAGGTATATATTGAATAGTCTATCTATTTCTCGTATTTTAGTTTCTTGCTTTCGTTTTTATTAAAACGTGTATATAAACAAAGTATTTCAATAAACTTATATTTATTGGCTATTCTTGTGGTTTATATATTAATAAGTTCGGGTCAGGTGACGAAAAAATGAAAATATTTAAATTTTTTATAACTAAAATTTTTTTTAAAAGACCAATATTTGTTTTTAGCATGATAGCGTTACTTTTCGTGGCTAATTACCTTTCTTTTATTACTGCTCGTTCAATAACATCAACGTATCAAGGCTATAAAGAAATAGAAATTTTGAATAAAAATGGTAATTTTATTTCTAATTTGGACCCGTACAGTGATTCTAATTTTGATAATATTGAGATAACTGATACTCAAAAAATCTATGACTATTTAAACAAAAACTATGATTATGCTGTTCGGGTTGATGGGTTTATTACCTCCCTAACTAACAATGCCAATATGGAAATATCATTAAATTACCTGAATGAAGAATCCTATAAACTGAATCATTTTGAAATAACTCAAGGGAAGGCACTGAATTTTGATTATGACTACAAAAAAGATGCAATTCCAGTTCTAATCGGGTTCGGTTTAGCTAAAGAGCATCCTATTGGTTCAACTATTGAAATAGATGATTCCGTTCTAAATGGTCCAATTAGGTTAGAAGTTTCAGGGATTTTGGCTAAAAATACTTACCGCTCAAATTTTTATGCTCCAAACTCGAAAAATTATTTTAATTTTTCAATATTCATACCAATAAATGAAAAGTTTATCCAAGATTCTAGTCTTGATCTTCAGGTAAATGGTTTAATGGATATAGTTCTTCTCAATTCTACTAGGGAAAAGGCTATGAATCTTAGCAACTATATTCAAGAGGAATCAGGATTAAAATTCAATTTTTTTAGTCAACAAGAAAATTTTGAATATTTCGAGGAATACTATACTAATTCATTAAAAATAATCTTTGCCATTACTTTTATTACGCTCATAGCACTTACAATTTTAGCTATATGGAACACTTTGATGAGTATTAGATTAATGATAAAAGAGTTTACAATTAATCTATTGGTTGGTTTGAGTTACACAAAGTTAAGGCAAATTTTTTATAGTTACTTTGGAATACTCTTTTCATTTAATGTAATAGTAGTGTGGGCAATCACAGCAATTACTAGAAAACAGTCTTGGCTAATTAAAGATGCCATTTTTGCAACTTATGGAGTATTGGGATTAATTGATACGGATTGGATCGCATTACTTGTTGTTGTTGGTATAGATATAATTATATGTATTGTCCTAGTTGAAGCATTATTAAAAAGAATAAAGAAAATACCAATTTCCTTGGGGGTATTGCAGTGAATAGTATAATTGAGTTGGATATAAAACAAAAAATGTATAAGAAAAAAGAGTCCGTTATTTTACAAGACTTTCATTTGGAAGTAGAGCCAGGAGAAAAACTTTCTATTACAGGTGAATCTGGAGTCGGAAAAACTACTTTATTAAATATACTTGGCTTACTTGATAACGACTACCAAGGTAACTATACACTTTTTGATAGAGTTACTAAAAATCTTTCACAAGAAAAATTGGCTGAATGGAGAAACCAAAAAATTGGCTTTGTTCTACAAGAGTCATCGTTGATAAACTCTATTACAATAGAAGATAATATAAAATTACCACTTATGTATGCAAGACTTGAAAAAGATCCAGTGGCTGAAGATCATTTTAAACGAATTACTAGTAAAATTGGAATTGAATCTATCTTAAAGAAAAAGCCACTTGAGTGTTCCGGAGGACAAAAATCTAGAGCTGTTTTTGCGAGAGGAATAATGATGAAACCAAAAATTATTTTATCAGATGAACCTACTGCCTCTTTAGACTCTGAAAATAAAACGCGCATTATTGAGTTGCTTTTTGAGATGAATAAGGAATTCAATGCTACTATTATTACAGTAACACATGATATGGATGTAGCTAATCGTCATGATCGTGTTATCAATCTTGAAAGGAATGAGTAGAATGGGATTTTTTGTAATGATCTTCTCAATGATACTAGGTATATATTTAACTATTATAGGAATATCTCGTAGAAAACGTAACTATATATACAAAAGTCTTATTATAGTAGGGATTTTTCTTATTCTTTTTGCTGTTTACTTAGCACTTCCTCATTAGATATATATTGTAAGAAGAATATGTACATGAAAACAAACTATAGTAAGATACCTTATCATATGAGAAAGTGGTATGCATGGCTATATATGGTTCCACTAGTTTTAATCCTGATAGTTATAACCTTAACTGATTGGCTGAATGGTTATTCATTAGCAGCGTTGTTTTTAATACTGTATGGTATAAGTTGCTATTTTTCTACTAAATCAACTGATGGTAGGAAACAATGGATTACAGTAGATACTATTATATATGTGTTTTTACTAGTAGTCGCTTTGATATTTTACAAATAGCGAAGCATCGGAAAAAGGTAAGGAGACTATTATGTCAGAATTAAGTAAATCTGAATATCATATTCTTCTCTATTTATATGAATTCAACCAGACATTAACTAAACATGAACTATTAGAAAGAATGCCAAGCCTAAACGAAAATACGACTGCTGCTGTGATAAGAAAATTATTAAACAAAGGATATTTGGAAGTAGGAGAAATTAAATTTTCTCAGAATGTATTAGCACGTGCTTACAGACCTAGTATTCCTTTTATAGAATTTATAAAAGACGAATATGGAGAAGTGGCTTTGAAAAAATTAATAAATCACGCAATAAGTTCTTTAAAGACCAAACAACAAACAGAATATTTTTCGAATCTTATAATTGAAAGAAAAAATCTCATAAAAAAGAATTGTTGAAATGTTTTTATTTCGATAGACTGTTCGGGGGATTAAAAAAGGGGGGCAGAAACTTAATAGTTTTTGACCCTATACTAATATCAAATTTCTGTTCGAATTTAAGCTGACCATACAGTTATACTAGTGAATATTAGAAATAAAAATTAGTACGACAGCTGACAATGATGAAAGAATAAAAAGTAGAAAAACTATTTTAAGAAAGGTTAACAGAATAAATATAACACGTCCTGAGTTCCAAAAATTATATCTTATGTTCATGAAGAAGAATGAACATAAGATTTGGAAAAATAAGGAGGACTTGATTTGAAAATAATGATGGAACAGAATATGAGGTTAAAAGTATATACGGAAAATTAAAAATAGAGTCAATCTACATTAGATTGAGGATTTGGAAAAGGGTTATAATAATTGACTCAAAAGACGGAATAAAGCTATTTGAAAAAAACGGAATGCTTGGAAACTAATTTTAGGAATAAAATCAGGTTGCTGATGTTTTTTCTTATATGAAATAAATCAACTCACTAATTTGTTAAGGTAATTTTTATAATTAAAAAAAGATTATCATAATCAAGCACTTCAAATACATCTTAACTAGTATTCATAAATGAAATTCCATGATCGTTTTCCCCGAGTTTAAAATAGAGCAGACCCTTCGCAAATAGAAAGACATTTCTTTCATATAAAAGAGATTTATCCTTTAAAAGATAAGAAATAACATTTTTAAAGTATGGGGATTCTTTGAATAATGATTGTTATGTACAAATAATAAGCATATTGATGAGCGCTTGGATAATGGCTCGCTTATGTTTTAGAAGATCCTGATAGAATGTAACTCGTTTAGTCATTTCTTTTGTTCTACAGAGATCAAAGTATTTATTTACTGTCGAACAGTTTAGTGAAGCAGGTACTTAAAAGTATTTTCATCTGAATAGAACAATTTTGTTCTTATGTTAAATATCTAACGTGCCCTCTATATAATCATTTTTGTCTTATCTTATGGAAAACAGTATGCGCATGGTGTAGTGTTACATTCTCCAAGGATCGATTTTAGTTTGATATATATGGGCGAGATTGTTTTCATTGATTCAAAACCTTGGTATATTTAGGTTTTTGCGGTTGTTTGTGGTATTATATGGGTAAATCTCATTTTGTATTATTCGTAGTAAATCTTTAGAGAAATGGTTTGAAGGTTTAGGTGATAATTAGTTTTGATGTTTGAATATTAATAATTATTTTCATGATTTTAACAATAAGAAAAAATACAAATTGATTAATTATAGTATTTTTATTACTTTTAATTAACTAAAATTTTTTAGCAAGGAGAAGCGGGATGAACGATAACTTGTATGAGGAGTTACTAGGTAGAGGAGTTATAAAAGATTCTTCAAGCGAATTTCTCAGTGATAAACTAAATAAAGATAAATTGAATTTCTATATTGGAACTGATCCTACAGCAGATAGCCTACACTTAGGGCACTACTCCTCTCTTATTACAGCGAAAAGATTGGCGATGAATGGCCATAAAGCGTTTATTCTTATTGGTGGAGCAACTGGATTAATAGGTGATCCAAGAGGAACTGCAGAAAGAGAAAAAGTACAGAAAAATATTATAAAAAAAAATTCAGAATCTCTAGAAAAGCAGATTAAAAAAATATTTTCATTCGAAGTTGTAAATAATATAGAGTGGACAGAAGATGTAAATAGTTTAGAATTTTTAAAAGATGTTGGTAAGCATATTAATGTTTCATACATGATTAATAAAGACTTAGTAAAGCGTCAGTTAGAATCAGGTATATCATTTGCTGAATTTTCGTACATGTTATTACAAGCATATGATTTTAAATATTTGACAGAAAAATATAATATAAATTTGCAAATTGCTGGATCAGATCAATGGGGGAACATCACAACAGGAATCGAATTAGTTAGAAAAACTTTGGGAAAAGAAGTGTTTGGATTTACTATGCCTTTAGTGGTAGACAGTAATGGAAAAAAGTTTGGCAAAAGCGAAGGAAACGCAATTTGGTTAGATATTAACAAAACATCATCCGAGGAACTGTTTAATTACCTAATGAGCTCTTCTGAAGTAGATGTCTTTCAATACTTAAAAAGACTTACATTTTTATCACTAGAAGAGATAAGTATAATTAAAAAACTCCATACAGAATGTCCTGAGAAAAAAATAGCACAAAGTAGACTAGGATATGAAGTAGTAAAAGATATACACGGGAAAGGAGAGGCCGATAAGTATCTAAAAGTTAGACATTAATATTATATTTTTAAAAGTAAAAAGAGGAAGTACTGCCGTTATTAAAATCATAATGGCTGTACTCTCTTTTTTATATTACTAAATTTTGTCTAATATTACATAATCCAAAGGAGAACAGAATTTATTGTAGAAAAAGGCAATATTCAAACTAAATTTCCCGAAAATAAGATAATCGACTCTTTCCTTGGCTAAATCAATAGCTCTAATTTCTAAGTAAGTATGAATAACTTCTATTAATTTAAAGTCTCCTCTTCTCTTAGATAATGGAAGCATATTTTTGTACTGATTAACACTAATTGGCTTATAAAAATCCAAAATTTTTTTACTTGATATTTCTTTACTTAAATTTACATGATTGCTCAAAAATACATAGTTTATTCTGTGTTCTTTAAAAAAATTTCGATATTGATCTCTTAGCTTTTCTTGATATGAATCTGTATATCCCATCATAATCTGAGGGCAAATATCGTCAACAACAAACAACGGCTTAGAGCCAAAGCAATTATTGCATTCTGTTATAATTACTTCAAATGCTTTTTTGGGGCTACTTCTGGCCCAGATGACAATTCCAAAAGAAGAGTTTTCTTTTATATTAAGACCGCTTTTCGCTGAGAACTTCAATTTCAACAACCTTTCCTTTTCCAATCTGTATATCTGTATTTTTATTAATAACAAAACTTTCATTAACTATTTCTAGTTCAGGGTAAATCTTTACCGCATTATCATGAAACATAGCTCGTAATTTTTTTTGCTTAGATTTAAACGCGAATTATGCGACAATAAATTTATTAATTCTACACCTTTTACAGTAGATATAACTATATATTCTTTTAGGTTATTAATATGGAATTCCTTTAATTTAGAATTTTGATCAAAGGATTCTCCTATTAAAAACTTTAATAATTCCCAAACAATCTTATATTTATCTTCAATAGAAGCGATTTTTTTAGTTTTTCCTAGAAATTGATTCTGTAAAAAATCTATATCTGAATCCTTAGCCTTTAAAAAAAATTTTATTAGATCTAAATCGCAAGTATTAGCATGAATTGAGTAATTAAAAAAAAATGAAGTTTTGATATTTTTTCCAAACAGAATGTCAAAGTCGGTTATAGTATAAGTAATTTCTTTTTTATCTTTCACAAGCGAATTTTGAACAGAATGGCTTAGTAAATCAGCAATATTTAACCCACCTTTTACTTCAGTTACAGTTGTAGTCCTTAATGTATCCAACCATGCAATATCATTAATATGAGTGTATACTGATGAAACAGAATTAAATTGTTGTTTTAAAAAATCAATATTAATATAGTTTAAATCATCAATCAATAACCCAAAACTTTTTTGTAAATAGTCCAAGTTAGTTTTAATTATTCTAAAATAAAAATAAAGATCTATAGTAAACTCTGCTGTATTGATTAGTATGTTAATTCTACTATAATCTCTAAGTAATTTTAGAAGTATTTCTATTGGTGTAATCGAATGCTTATCTACGAAATACTTGAATAAAGAGTTTATTTTTTCTATTGGTGAAGTCATAATGATTAAAAGAAGATCCTTTTGAAATTTCTTAATTATACTTAACATTTTCTGATCTTGGTTTAAAATCTCACAAAACAAAAACATTGAATGTAAATCGCTTAGATAATATACATATGACTTAAAAGGATTAAAATGATACTTTATGAAACAACCATTTGATGTTGCAATCTCATTATAGTCGAAGGAAATTTCTTCTCTATTTTTAGTGGTATTTCCAAAGAATGAAGTAGTAGGTTTGAATTTTTTTAAAGAATTTTTACGATAGCTTGTAAAACTTATTTGGTTAAAATTCAGAATATTAATTAAACTAGATCTTTTCAATATTTTAACATTTATAGAATTTCGACCAGCACCATATTTAATAGTCTTTGTTACTATATCAATATTATATTCACACAGAAATGGTTCTAATGAGACATCAAAATTCTCATCAGTGCGAATTAAAAGGATATCTACATCTTTTTTACCATTAAAAAAATCATTAAATGTGTCATTATCATGTTTAAAAAATATTGATCCGGTTAATAAGATCAAATCATTTTCAAACAAATCCAGATTCTGTTCTATTTGTTTTTGTGCAAACTTTTTAAATTCAAATTTATTCAAATAAAAACCTCCCTTTAGAAGCTACATTTGGCGAAATTTGTTCTATATATTCGTAACCTCTAAATATTTGAATTATATTGGTGAAGGTGGTTATTGTCCCATTCTTTGACAAAATAAGTTGAGCAGCTCCGTCTCGAATATTCAAACAATCAAACGTTTTCATTACTTTGCTAAAAACAGTATTGACATTTTTATAACGAATCTTCAAATTATTTTTAGAATCAATATCGTATAGAACATTATCGTTAACTGAACTTATATGTTTAATTAACTGATATCTATTTTCAAAAATTTCATCATGTATATCAATTCGTAGCTTATAGTTAAGGCATAGAGCTACCAATAATGGTTGCCAATCACTACATATTTTTGGATAGAAACCACATTTTGCTTCAACTAGTTCACCTTTATCGTTGACTGGATTTGGTGATACAATGTTACTATTTATATCAAACCCCAATTTAGCTAACACACCTAATAATGGATCAATCATCGAAGAAGGATTAAATGTATAAGAATTGCAAGATGTTAAACAATCTATCATCTCTGTAACAATAACATTTCTATCTGGAGGAATACTAACGCTTTTAATTGTTGGTATTTTTTTTGTTTTATAAAACTCTATTTTCTCTCTTCATAATTTATAGATATATTAAAACCGAATTCTTGTAATGTTTCAATTAGAAAAATTATTTCTGGCTCTATTGAACTGTTATCAAGCGAAGCATAAGAAACATTCGATATCAAACAAAGATAGACAAACATTGAAGTAGCCGTGAACGATGGGTATTCTAAAAAGCAATTAATACTGGATTGTATACATTTTTTAAATTTTATTGAAATGTCTTTAGAATCATTATTAACTACATGACCAAAATTTTCTAACATTTCTAAATATAAATTTATAGGTCTTTCACCAATTTGACATCCAGAAGGTTTAGTTTCCAAAATGACTTCTGAGTGATTAGTCATTAAAAAGGGTATCATATTTACAGCAGACCAGCATTTTGTTAAGTTATTTTCTGATAAAAACAAAGTTTTGTTTTTATTGCTTTTAGATAGATGAATAATTTTTTCGATATAGTAGGCATCTATAGTATTTGGGGTACCAAATATTTGTAGGTCATCAAAATAAAGTTTTAAAGGGGCGATTCTCGAATATGCGTGCTTAGAGTAAGTTTGATTATTACCCAAGTTATAAGTATTTCTTTTACCGCTATTCGCAAGAAAAAAAATTTCTTTTTTTATTAGAGGTTCTATAAATTTTAAAGCATCTTGAGATAGAAAGAGTCTGTTTTGTTTTAATTCATTAATTGAAGACCAAGCTGCTGCCAAGGTGCCAGAGTTTTTCAATAAGTAAGGGTTACAAATAATTCCGATAAAATACTTTATTTGTTTTTGGTTTTCATAGGATTTATATTTTTCAGTAAAGAAATACTTCTCTGTATCTAAAAGAAAATTCGGCGTTAGACCCGTTTCCTCATACAATTCTCGAAGAGCGGCCGCTTCTTCTGAGATATCTGTCGTCTCTATTTCTCCTTTTGGAAAACCAATATGTCCTTCAGGATGTAGAACTGTCAAAATCTTTCTTTCAATCATTGACACTAAAATAATACCGCTTCCTTTATGATCAGTTTCCATATAACTCGTAACACTCCATTTCTAAACTTTTATTTACACAATCTAATAATGATCGTTGTATCCAAAACAAGTTTTTTTCCTGTATATCTTTATATATAAAGGGATTAGCTAAGTTTGCGTTGATAGTTAGACTTTTTAAAATTAAAGACTTTCTTTCATTTTTATCATTTGTAAGATATGCTGCGTTTATATTCCAATGTATTGAGTTTGGATATTTTTTTAATGCGAATTTTACCATTTCTTGTAATTCTTTTTCTTTGTTCGTTTTTAGTAGGATGTTAGCTTTCAAGACATAAATCTTATCAAGAAGAAAAGAATCATCTGTCTTAACAATAACATCTAAAATCTTTTGGGAGTCTTTCAATTCACCCAAATCGTACAGTAATTGTGCTTTAAATAATGCTGCGCTTTGACTATTCAAAGAATATCCAATATCAAACTGTTCTAGCGCTAAAGAATAGTTATCTAATGCTGCAAGTTCAAGACCTAACATTGCATGCAGAAATACGGAATGCTCTGGCTTATTTATTTCTTTATCCAACAATTCAATATTTCTCATTCTTTTTGATATATTCTTTTTTTCATTAATTAGTAGATCAAAATGATGGAAACCTATATCTTCATATTTGAAGTTTCCATTATTCTTTTTAATTGAAGTATATACAGATGCATGAATAGGCGAAGAATTGTATCTAATATTCTTATTGTTTTTGAAGATTCTGAGCACTTCGATTTGTGCCCAGTTTCCGTTTCCTAAATAATCGTATCTAGGAGTAATAAGTGCATCACAGTTAGTGTTATTTAATAGGATTCGGAGTTTTTTTAAATCATGTGAAAATATTCTTTCATCACAATCAATAACTAATATCCAGTCACCATTAGCTTGGTCTAAATATAAATTTCTAGCTAAATCATATTCGAGTGAGTTCCCATTAACATGTTTTATCTTATTATTGCTACTTGTTATTGATTTATCAAATTGGCCATTGCTTACAACGACAATTTCGTCAACATATTGATCCACATTTTCTATTGTTTCCTTTAGGCGGTCACTTTCATTGAATTCAAGAATACAGGCAGTTAGTAACATATTTATTCTCCTTTGTAGGATGTTATTTCAATTACTCTATCGACTAAACTCAATAATTCTAGATCATGAGTAATGAAGACAATTGTTTTTTCTCTAAAATTAGATACTAGATTTTCGATAATTAACTTTGCTGAATTTTTGTCTAATGCAGAAGTAGCCTCATCAAGTATTAAAATATCCATATTATGATAGAATAACCTTGAAAATTCTAATTTCTGTGCTTCGCCGCCAGACATATACGCAATATTTTCTTCTATATTTATTTGGTTTTGCATAATTGTATTGTTTAATGATGATAATTCGAGAACATCCGAGAACTTAAAAGAATCAAATGGTTCGTTTAAGACAATGTTTTCTTTTAGTGACATATAGAAGGGGATATTTTTTTGATCCACATTTAAAATATCTCCATTAATTATTATTTCTCCAGAAATTGGCCTCAGTTGGGATAGTAACAACTTTGCTAGTGTAGATTTTCCCTCTCCTGATTTTCCTATTATTGCTACATGCTCACCTTTAAATATTGAAAGATTATAGTTGTAAAATATGTTATTTGAACTACTATAAGTAAAACATAGGTTTTTTATTTGAATTGCCACGTTTTGTGATTCTTCAATAGAGATTTCTTCAGATTTTTTTCTATTGATTTGCAGTATTTCTTCTACTCTTTTTATTGAAACAATACTATTTTGTATATATTGTATAAAAGTGGCTAAGTCTTTATATGATTGAGAAACTAGTTCATTCAAAGTAATTAAAAATATGACATCATCAAAGGATACATATTCTTTTTTGAATAAATTTTGAGTTATCAGCAAAACAAATATTTTTGCAACGAATACTAACGATTCGCCGATCGAATGATACAAGCCAGTGAATATACTTGATATTATTCTGTTTTTAATTATTTTTTTTATTTGAACAAAAAATATGCCACTTAATAAACTTTGACTTTCGTTGATACGTACTGCTGGTAGAGATGATACGGAATTAGATACAAAGTTTATAGAGTCATCTATTTGGGATTTATTTTCTTTCTCTAATTTTCGAATCAAAGGATTTAATATACATGAATTGATCAACAAGATGATTAACAATAAAATGTTTACCAATAAAAATACATATGAAAATTTTATAAAAATAATATTTCCAATTATGAAGATAACAAGGAACTTCACTAAAGATATAAAGGAATAAGATCCTAATAATGAAACAGACTTATTTGTGTCTTTAACTAATCGCGTTATAATGGTTGGAATATCATAAGAATCAAATAATACATTTAAATCAGTCAGTAAAACTTTTTTTAACATTTTATAGCTAAGGTTAGAATACCCAAAAAGTAAAAGTTGTTGTTGAAGAAACTTACTGATACCTATAACTAAGCCAACTAATAAAAAAAGTAGTAAAAAAAACAGTAAAGAATATTTTGATACATTAATTTTTCCTTGTACGATATCTGGTATATTCTTATAAAAAATAGGCATTAAAAAAGATACGATTATATCTCCTAAAGACAAAATGGTAGCAAGCATGAAAGCAAATTTTTTTTTGTTCAATTGATTTTAGAGAAAAAGAAATTGCTTTGAAAGAATTTTTAAATTCATAGGAAAAACTAGAAATATTAGTTTGCAAAATTTATTTGAAGTAGCTATTTTTTTTGGTACATAATTCATAAGGACTACCTTCTTCAATTATTTCCCCGTCTTTAATTCCGTACAGATAATCCAGAGAACATAACGTTGTTTTTTTGTGAGATGTTGTTAAAATTATTTTTTCCTGTTTCAATTTATTTATTTCAAGGGTCACCATAATTTCATTTTCTAAATCTAAAGATGCTGTAGGTTCATCTAAAAGGATAATTTTCTTTTCTGTAATAAAAGTCGATAACAAACTTAGACGTTGCATTTCACCACCTGAAAATTGTTCATTATAATTATTTATTTCCCCTTCTAAATTATAGTTTTTTAGAAAATAGAATAAACTTGATTTTTCAGTGTAATTGCTCATCTTGTTAAGATTGCTATGTTTATTGACAATATTCTGTTTCAATGTTCCAGGAAAAAAAGAAGAATGTTGAAAACTAACGGCCATTAAATTGCTTACCTGCTCAAAAGATAGATCCTTTAGTTCATTATCTAATACAAGTATTTGTCCATTGTACGGAAGGTTTTTAGTGAGTACCTTTAGTAAGGTTGTTTTTCCAGATCCACTCTCACCGAACACCCCTACGCTTTTATTCGTTTCTAATTTAATACAAATATTTTTTAGAATTAACTTGTCTTTTATACGATTTTCGACATTTTTCATTTCTATACAATATTTTGAATTTTGATCATAGACTAATAGATTTGATACTTCTTGTGCTATCTTTGAGAAAGAAAAAGAATTATTTATTTCATCTCTGTTCATTTTGATTAAACGCAAATTCTTAATAATTTCGCCAGAAAGTTCTATCGGATTCCTAACAATATTGGCTAAAATAATAAAAGAAACGAACTCCCCAATCGTTAATATATTATTTTTTATCGCAAAAAACCAATTAAAAACAAGGTTATTGCAATAGAACATTTTTGCAAGTATGATAGTATCGATAAAAATGCATCTGATAAATTTGATCTTTTCTGGCTCATAAAAATTAATTCGAGATATTTTTTATATTTGTAAAGCATGAAATTTTCTATTTTTAAATTTCTAATTTTAAATATATTTTTTAGAATAGAGTAAACAAAGTTAATCTGTTCTTTTTGCTCTTTGTAAATTTTTGTTTGGGAGTCTGCAATTCGATTAGCAATCCTAGAGAAAAATATACTGAATGTCGGGAATATTATCAGCAATGCGAGCGTGCAAACATGATTAATCTTAAAGAGAGATACTAATGCAACAATTCCATTTAGAATTAAAACTAAATGCCAAGTAAAGAAGGTAGTCATACAATTACAATAGTTTTCGATTACATTCAAAAAAACATTTGTAAAGTAATTTCTTTCATTTGACAATTGAAAATGTAAGGGGTTTAAATATAATATTTTGTTAAAGTTATTTATTTTTATTAAGGCACTATATATTTCTAAGAAAAACTTTGTGATTAAAGATTGTAAAATATCTAGGATAAAAAAAGCTGTTAATAATATAAGTAGGTACTTCAAAATGTTATGGATTTCTAGATACATTTTTTGCTTCATAAAATCAATGATTTGACCAATAATTATATTTATTTTTGAAATAAGAAAAGAGTTTAAAAAAATTATAACGAGCATACAAATTCCGATCACGATCAAACTTAATGTATTTTTTCTTTCCATATTTCTATTCATTTTATAGGTAATGACTCAGGAAATGAAATTTTTCCCAAATATTGTTCATAGGAGCTAGTTAAATGCCCAATATCTATTGCTTGATAGCCTAAATTTGCTAGTTCGTAAGATAGTACTGTAGCAGTTGGTCCTAATGATATTAGAAAAAGGGTGTCTTTTGAAAACTGTAAACATCTTTTCTTTATTTCACTATAAGAAGAGAAAGCATCTGTCGCTGGGCACTCTATTTCGAATTTTTCACAAATGTTTTCGAAGAGGACACTGTCGGTATTAAATCTTGACTTATTACCATAGACAAAAACTACTTTCTTTCTTTGCCATATTTTTTTTATTTCACTGATTGTATTTTCAAAAAATACCGTATTTCTTGTCATATCCGTATTACCATAACTAGGACGAGTAAAATAATTTTTTAAGCTATCGAAATTAGTGTACCAATAGTGCTCCCAGAATGATAAATCCCCAAAACATTTTGGTATATTATTGTGCATAGAATTAAACTCAGGTATGGAAATTTGTATGCTATTTTTCTGAGATGTAAGAATCTCTATAAGCTTTTTCGATAATCGATCACTATGTTTCTGAAATCCAATGTCTTTTTTTAATATTAAATTAAATTCACCATCTCCAAATCTAGATAAGGATTTTTTTTCACGAATTATTTTATTTAAAGTGTCTGTTGTCGAATCTACAATTGGAAACTTATTCTGTAATAACTCAAGTTCTTTGATAACGGTATCATTTTTAGTTACATAATTATTATAAAGAAAAAGAACTTCATATTTATCACATTTATAACAAATAACCGCTCTATTGTACTCATCAATTTGCAAAGAGTATAGTTCATCGTTGATATATTTCATATTAGAATAAAAATCTGTTTTTAAAAATATATGCTTGATTTTGCCCATGAAATTTTTGTGTTTTTCTGTATATCTCCAGACTTTGTTACAGATGTGTACAGATAATACTTGATTAATTTTGAAAACGTAGCTTGATAGATAGTCTTTTTCAGTTAAATCATTGATTTTTTTATAAATGTATTGAATCTCTCTTTCAGAATCTAATTTCATCTCTATCTCCTTTCCAACCTATCGAAACGTTTCGATAGATATTTATATAAATTATACCACCAACTTACACAATTTTCAAATGTGATATTCAAAAAATACAATGTCCTAATTTGTACATAAAATTACTAATTATGTTGGTAAGTTAGACTCGAAAGTTTTGAGTATCCTCTTTGAGGAGGGATTAAATCGCTTATATCTATTGATAATTCTCAAAAGTTGAGAAGGAATAGTTATTAGAAAAAACTAAAACAGGTAATAATTTCTTAGAAACATATACGACAAGCAAAGTATTTATCAAATTTCTTAAATAAAAAGTATAGATGAGAATATCTATGATTTCCAAGATCTTGAAATGTCATTTAAGGCATAATGAAGATAAGGATCAGAAACTCAAAAGTTTTTGACCCCTTCAAATTTTCTTGATATACTTGACTTTAACAGGTGTCAGAAACTTATGTCCAGAAAGAGTGAGCGAAATTTGGCAATTTACGGCTATTCCCGAGTCAGTACCAGCAATCAAGATTACAAAACGCAAATTTTTAAATTAGAAGATGCTGGTGCTGATAAAATCTTTAGTGAAAAATATACGGGTACAAAAAAAGAAGGTAGAAAAGAATTAGAAGAACTACTATCAATAGTAGAAAAAGGTGATCTCGTCTTAGTGACGAAAATTGATCGTTTGGCTCGAAGTATTGTCGATTTAAATGGCATTATATCTAAGTTGAACAGTTCTGGCGTAACCATTACTTTTTTAGATAACTCCCTCACCTTTGAACCAAATAAAAATGATTCAATGCAGACACTGATGATGAACATGCTTGGAAGTTTTGCGCAGTTTGAGCGAGATTTAATCGTTACCCGAACACAAGAGGGTAAACAATGGCATAGAGCCAATCAAAAGAACTACAAAGAAGGTCGACCAAAACGTGTACTGAATGATCATTACAAACTGGCATTAGAGCTAATGGAAACCCACAGTATGAGAGACGTGGAAAAAAAGATGAAAATCTCTTTATCTACTTTAAATCGAATTAAGAAGCAAGCTGCTGAAGAAAAAGTATTAAAGGTGGTGAACGATTGAGGAATAAAGAAGTGTATACTCAGATTTTGAAGCTTACCTCGGATAAAGAATGGATGGATTGTCCCAAGACAGTTAAAAAAGTCCAAGATTTAGGTGAACTGGTTATTGATGGCTCCTCTGTACGCATTGATTTTAAAAAAGTGAATGGGATTGCTGTTTTCGATGAAGAGAAGCAGCAGCTCAGGAGATATTCCACTATCCAAGAGTGCATTAAGTGCGAACAACTAAGTCGAGCCTCGATTAGTCGGCGTATTAGAAAAAAATGTCAGTAATTAGATGGACGAACATTCACTATCTATTAGATTTTGAAATTTATATACATTTGTATAGGGTTGTATACAAATGAGATGGTTTGTGGTATGATGAATTTATCAAAGGGAGGAATTATCATGGCAACTATTCGAATTGATGATGAATTGAAAAATGATGCTGACAAAATGTTTGACGAAGTTGGAATGAACACGTCTACTGCAGTGAAAATATTTCTAACTAAATTTGTTAAAACTGGAAAATTTCCATTTGACATTGAAACAGTTTCATTTCAACCTACGAATGAGACCTTGCAAGCTTTTAAAGAAACCAAAGAAATAATTGAAAAAAGCGACTTGTCCAACCAAGAAGAATTGAACGATTATTTTACTAGAATGAAAAAAGAAGCATTTGAGGAAGAGCATGCTGAATTATAGGACGACGAAACGGTTTGATAAAGATGTTAAAAAGTTAATTAAGCAAGGTAAGCCTATAAAGAAATTACAAGTCGCTATGGAACTACTTATTAATGAAGAAGAGTTAGGCACTGAGTACAAACTTCACCCGTTAGAACCAAAAAATCTCGTTCCTAAACGATGGGATATACACATAGGTGGTCGAAATAGTGACTGGGTGGTTATCTTCTACTATTATGATAATACAATCATTTTTGAACGTACAGGTAGTCATTCGGATCTATTTAAATAGTTTTTGTGTTGGTCGTTATTCAGGAATGTTTTCTATGTTCAAAGTTTTTTCATAAATGTTTGTTATGCTATACTTAGATCTGCATAATTAGACTTGCGCTGCCCGTTATTGAAGTTTCAGGCAGCGCTCTTTTTTGGGGGATCGATAATGGAAGAAGAAAAAAATATTTGAAAAACGCTGGCGATTAGCGTCTAGTGATCAACATGCAAGGTTCGACAAACTCCTATCCGCTTACCCTACTATTGAATGGACATACAAGGAGAAGAAATATTTGTTGTGGCTATGCTAGTTAGACATAGATACCTTTGAAACATTTGAAGTGATCCTAGGTAAAATTAAAAAGAATTGATTATAAACAAGCGAATCCTTCACTCGGCTCGCTTGTTTTGCTATTTATTGGTTGTCAGAGTGTGATCCTAAGCTCATTTGAAACAATAGAAATGGATAATTTTCTTTCTGATGTGATTCGTAATCGAATGTCTTGGGGCAACAAAATAACTTTGAGCGCTCAAGGGTTCGACATTTTTTTGATAGGATCACTCAACTAGCATATCGTTCTCTCGGTTTTTGGAGTAATAGTGATAAATGTTCTCTAACTCTCTGTCCGTAGGATATAAGGAAATACAAATAGTCTCTTTATTTGGTAAGGTGAGATTAGGGATATTGGTAATAACTAGCTGGTGCAGGGGTCTATTTTCTAAATCCGAAAGACTGTCATAATTTTGTTCAACGGTAAAAAGAAACATATTCGGAAAGCTTAGTTCTAATATATTTTTTATCATAAAGGTATGAGCACTATCAGAATCAAAGACCAGAGAAACAGGCAGCTTCTCTTGATTTTTTTGTAATGATAACAACAAGTCTGGCCAATGCGTGATTAACATATAAGCGATTGATTTAGATCAAAGCTATGAGGAATTTCTAATTCAGTTGCTCAGTGTAGAACTTGAGCAACGACAAAATAACCGCATTCAGACATTAATTCGCCAATCCAAATTACCCAATAAAGTCACTTTCGATGATTATATGGATAGCCATTTAGAGATCAAAGTAAAAAAACAAATACGCGAATTAAAAACCCTGAAATTTATTGATCAAAAGGAAAATCTCATTCTGATGGGAAATCCTGGTATTGGAAAAACGCATTTAGCGACTGTCTTAGGAATGGAAGCTTGTCTTTCAGGGAAAAGTGTTTTATTTATTAACATTCCAAATCTCGTCATCGAATTGAAAGAATCCATGAGCGCCAATCAACTAAACTTTTATAAACGACCTTTTGGAAAGTATGACTTGGTTATTTTGGATGAACTTGGTTATGTATCATTTGATCAAGTTGGGAGCGAGATTCTCTTTAATCTACTCTCAAATCGAACAGCTGCTGGTTCGATGATTATTACAACGAACCTTTCCTTTGATCGATGGGAAGAAACCTTTAAAGATCCAATGCTTACAGCGGCTATGGTGGACCGTTTGGCCCATCGGGCTCATGTATTGGATCTTAGTGGCCCATCTTTTCGGGTGGAAGATACGAAAAATTGGCTAAAATAATTTTTGGCCCCTTTTTAAATCATCGAATGGCCCCTTTTTCAGTTGCGTTTAACACACTACTGAGTTATATTGCGCAAAATGAGCGTGAAAAGATCCGTGAACGCCAGCGTCAAGGCGTAGTATTGGCTAAAAAAGCTGGACGATATAAAGGTCGACCAATTGAATATTCTACTGATTCGACAGATCCGCAAAAGCGATTAGTTTATAAAACAGGGTAGACATGTTAAAGCAAGGAGTTCCAGTTGCAGAGATTTCCAAAGAAAATGGTCTCTCTCGACCAACCATATATAAAATAAAGAAAGCGAATGATTT
Organism: Enterococcus sp. OL5; assembly: GCF_006491895.1. Taxonomy (NCBI): domain Bacteria; kingdom Bacillati; phylum Bacillota; class Bacilli; order Lactobacillales; family Enterococcaceae; genus Enterococcus; species Enterococcus sp. OL5. Next base: position 49,179 of record NZ_VHIL01000017.1, on the reverse strand, counting down.
GTAGAAATATACTACATTCATTCGCTTTCCTACCGTGCATTTTCGTTTCTATGTTCCATGTACCCCTATTCAGAAAACTATCAAGGGGCTAATAGGGAAATACATTACCATTCTTTGCAAAGCTTGGGTATCAAGTGATTTAACCAGTAAAGATTTATTTGTCCGTCAAGGGTGGTTTAAATTCAAGAAAAAAAGAAGTGAACGTCAACGTGTTCATTTGTCAGAATGGAAAGAAGATTTAATGGCTTATATTAGCGAAAAAAGCTATGTATACAAGCCTTATTTAGTGACGACTAAAAAAGAGATTAGAGAAGCGCTAGGCATTCCTGAACGGACATTAGATAAATTGCTGAAGGTACTGAAGGCGAACCAGAAGATTTTCTTTAAGATTAAATCAGGAAGAAATGGTGGTATTCAACTTGCTAGTGTTAAATCATTGTTGCTATCGATCATTAAATTAAAAAAAGAAGAACGAGAAAGCTATATAAAGGCGCTGACAGCTTCGTTTAATTTAGAACGTACATTTATTCAAGAAACTCTAAACAAGTTGGCAGAACGTCCAAAAACAGCGACACAACTCGATTTGTTTGGCTATGATACAGGCTGAAATTAAAACCCGCACTATGCCATTACATTTATATCTATGATACGTGTTTGTTTTCTTCCGTGGTGTTCAGTGATTGATTAGCATACATTAAAAGAATGATATTCTATTTATTGGTTACAAGGAAGTGCAGATGTGAAAAGGTATGTGGCGTTATTAAGAGGGATTAATGTCGGTGGGAAAAATAAACTCTCTATGCCAGAATTAAAAGAAATACTAAGTGTTAATGGTTTTTCAGAAGTCATGACGTATCTAAATAGTGGCAATGTGATTTTTTCGAGTGCAACGGACGATACGCTACAATTGTCGCAACAAATGAGTGCGTTGATTCAAGAACATTGGCAATTAAATGTCCCGGTTTGCACGCTTGCACAAGTGGAGTTACAAGCCGTCTTAGCAAATGCTCCGGAGTGGTGGGGAAATTCTTCGAAAGAAATGTATGATAACTTGATTGTGTTATTCCCGTCGCTGACTTATGACGAGGTAATCGCAGATTTGGGTGCACCGCATGCGGCGTATGAACAAGTGGCACATTTTGAAAATACCATTTTTTGGTCCTTTGTTCGTGAAGCCTATCAAAAAACCAATTGGTGGTCGAAAACGGCTCGTTCAAAAGTCAGTAAAAAAATTACGATTCGGACGGCCAATACCATTCGGAAAATTGCCGTGATGTAAGCATGGACGAAACCGAAAGTGAAGACGAGCTGAAGTGAAAGAGAGCTGAACTAATTATAGCTAAAGACTTGTACCGATTGGATAGACCAACATCAATTGGTGTGCTTGGCTAGTTGGCGCTCTCAAAGAAGGCGGTGTGTGTGACTTATTTACGTTTTTTTTGATGGAAAAAAAGACAGCCTACAAAGTCATATTTGTGTTGCTGACAGAATGACTTTGCAGGCAGTTGCTAGATGCTTGGAATTAAAGAGTCGTTTTTTTTGTGTGCTAGGTGTAGAGAAGCGCCTATTTGTCTAAAAAGTTTTGTTCAGAGGCTGCTTGATGAGTTGATTTTCGAAATTCAAATGGAGTCATCCCAAATTTTTTCTTAAAAGCTTCGTAGAAATATCCTCGGTTGTTCAAATTGATGTCTTCTAAAATGTCCTGAATGGATAATTGCGTATAGGTAAGCAAAAAAGCAGCCCGTTCTAAGCGTTTTTCAGTGACAATTTCAGAGAAGGTCTGACTACATATTTTTTTGATTAGTTTTGAAAGATAATTTTTATGGTAGCCATATTTTTGCGCCAAACCGGCTAGCGTAATGGAGCGGAAATTTTTATTGAGGTCTAAAAATAGATTAAACAGATTATTTTTCCCAAGCGCAAGCGGTTCGCGAATGTCTGCTTCGGTATTGGATAATAGTTCCATCATCAGAATATCAAAGTAACTGTAGATAATTGATTTTGAGAAATGTACGCCGGTAAAATATTTATTAATGATGCTGTCGAAAATAGTTAAAACATCTGGATTAGATCGCCCATTAAAAATAATATATTGGTTGCTGCCTTTTTCAGGGTCGTGAATCAGGAAATTAAGAATATAAGCATGTGCGGGTTCGAGTTCTTCCAACCAATATAAATCAAGACTTTTAAATGAAAAGGCTAAGTTGATTAACAAATCATTTTCCTCCAGCCTTTTTAATGAATGGGTACAACCTTGATTCATCAATAAAATATCGCCTTCTTGCAAATACACATCCTCACCATTGACTTTTTGTGTAGAGCTTCCTCTGAGAACATAATTAATTTCGATAAAGTTATGGCGATGTTCAGGAAAATCGGCAAAGCGATTATGTTTAGAAAGATACAATTTAAAATCTAAAAAATAGGAATCATCAAAAAAAGTGAATAAGTTATTGGCTTCTTCTTGATACGAAGCTAAAGGGAATTCAATAATCGTTTTCCCTGTTTTTTTTTGTTTGGATTCCACGCTGTTGTAGGCTTCCAAGTATTTTAATGCAATCTCGTTTAACATGTAAAACTACCTCCTAAGAACTTAAGGTCACAATACCGTACATAAAGCAATAATACACGTAATTGAAGTTAAAGCAAATAAAGATAAAATAATCAATGAAAAGAAAACGCTATCAATCGAATCGAAATATGGATTCAAACGATTTGAAAATGAGTGTTATCAAGGGTTGTAACTGAATTTGCAACACAGTGCTAATTGCTCATTTTCATGATTAAAAGAGGATAGTGAGTGAAGGAAAGGAGAAGAAATTTTGGAGGATGCATGCATTTAGAGAGGGTTGATAAAGCGTAAAAAGCAGAGATATCTGAAAAAAGTAATTGGAAAAATTATTTAGGTATATTTCCTAAAGAGTCGGTTTAACACGTTGCTTAACAAGAAAGAGGCGAAGAGTAATGGCAATTTTAACGTGTAATTTTTTATCACCAAGCCTAATGAGAACGGTTCCATTGACAGCTATATTACCAACCGATACCTTTTCACCATTTGAACCAACCAATCAAGAAGCAGGCAATTTTAAAACACTTTATCTATTGCACGGTTTTTTAGGAAATCATACCGATTGGGTAAACCATACGAGATTACTTGACTATGCTTCTCAAAAAAAATTATGTGTAGTGATGCCTTCAGGTGAGAATCATTTTTATATTAATCATCCGACTTCTGGGGAAAAATATAGTTCATATCTTGTTGACGATTTAATTGATTTTGTACAGAAAAGTTTTCCTGTTTCTAATAAAAGGGAAGATACTTTTATCGGTGGGTTATCCATGGGAGGGTACGGCGCTATTGTGAATGGATTGAAACACTCGGATAAATTTAGTCATATCTGCGCGCTTTCTTCCGCATTAGTGTTTGATACGATTCTACAAGCCACGGATGAGACGCAAGGGCCGTTTAGTCGTACGTACTATCAAACAACTTTTGGTGATTTAGATATGTTGGCTGGCAGTGAAAATGATTATGATTTTTTAGTCGAAAATTATCCAACAGAGAAAGAAAAACCGCGTGTGTACCTTGCTTGTGGAGAAGAAGATGATTTATTGCAGGCCAATGAAGTTTTTCGAAATAAATTGTCGCAGTTTGATTTTGATGTGACATGGTCTAAGACTGCAGGTGGGCATAATTGGCAGTTTTGGGATCAACAAATTGAAGCCGTACTTCGGTGGTTACCTCTTGAAGGGACTGAGGCGTCGATTTCAAGTGGGAATGTTTCTTTATAACGAATAAATTTGATATGGAGATGAGAACAAATGGAAAAAAGCAAGAGCAAAGAACAAACAAAAATCGGACCAATGAAGTTTTTCTCATGGGTTATTCAAGGTACTTCCTTAGCAGTGCAATTTGTCGTTTTGGGTTACTTAATGATGTATTGTACATCTGCTTTAGGTTTAAATGCCGGCGTTGTCGGAACGGTCTTATTAGTAACAAAAATTATGGATGGTGTAGTGGATTTATTTTTCGGAATGATTATCGACCGGACCAATACGAAATGGGGACGTGGTCGTCCGTATGACTTATTCATTATTTTGTTGTGGGGAAGTACATGGGCGCTATTTTCTGTACCATTAGGACTTTCTAACACTTTGAAATATCTTTGGATTTTTGTTTTCTATACGTTAGCCATGAGTGTGGCTCGCTCATTGATGCAAGCGGCAGGGTTACCTTATCAAGTTCGCGCGTTTAATAATGAACAAATTTACAATAAAATCAATGGTTACGGTGGTATTCTTTCAATCGGTGTCGTGATGTTATTCAATATGAAATTGCCAGGACTTCTTTTTCCAATCTTGTCAGACGCGAGCGCTTGGTCAAGAATTACATTGATGATTGCCATTCCAATGACAATTTTAGGCTTGTTACGCTTTTTCACTGTGAAAGAAGTCTATGACGATATTGATTCACACACAGATGTCGTAAAATTCAAAGACATCTTAGCACTCTTTAAAATGAATAAAAATATTTTACCGTTGTTTTTATTCCAATTGACTTTGAATATCACAACTGGTTTGTCGCTTAATACGTATTATTATCAGTATGTGACTGGTGATTTATCGGTAATGGGAACCCTTGCGATATTTGGGATGGTGCCGATGGTTGCAATGATTTTCTTCCCAACAATTCTAAAGAAAGTTTCTGTCAAACATTTGATTCAATTGACTTCACTTTCGTCGATTATTACTAGTTTTTGCTTGTATTTCTTTCCAAAAAATTTCGTGGCGTTAGCTATTGCCGGCATTTTCTGGGGATTCTCTAGTTTAGCAGGTTCTTATATGTTTACCAATATGTTGATTGATGCTGCTAATTACAATGAATGGAAAGGGATGCCACGTATGGAAGGGGTCATTGCTGGTGTTAACTCCTTTTTCAACAATACTGGTTCAGCGATTGGTACCTTTGCAGGCGGTATTATTTTAACGATAGCTGGTTTGCAATCGGGGATTGAAGTACAAACACCAGAAACCATCGCCCATATTAAAGTGGCTTTTGCTTTAGTCCCTACGATTGGGATGTTACTTGCATCCGCTTTGCTGTTCTTCTATAAAATTGATGATGTGAAACCGCAAATGATGTCTGATTTAGAGAAAAAACGTGAAGCGAGTCAAGCAAATGCTGCACCAGATGCAGTCGGTGCGGTTGCAATGAACATTGAAGAAAGCGAGTAAAATGAATAAAACGCAATAAATAGCTTTTGACTACCTGTCTGTCTAAAAATTGCCCCCAAGGATTGAACTTTTAGACAGACTTTATCAAAAATAGCGGAGGATCATGTAGATGAAAAATGAAAAATTAACGAATATTTATTATAGCGATAACTTGAATGAATTGGCAGTCAAGAGTTTTTTGAGTTTCTTGCAAGGTTCTGAAAAATCCTATGACCAAAATAAAATTATTGACTGGATGAATCAGCATGAAACGTTATTTGAAAATAAAAAAGTTTGGTTATTGACAGGGATTAAGAAAGACCAGACGTTTGAAGAATTTCAAGCGTGGTTATTGGAAAATAAATATGATTTAGTAGTTGATGCGCGGGGCTTGGCTCAGAATTTCTTTAGCGATAAAAAATTTCATCACAATTACTTGAGAGCGCAGTTGGCTTTAAAAGGGATTGCTGTGTTTGACTTGTACAAAGATTAAATAGCTGAATAAAAAAGTGAATAATCCATCTTTGCAAGTGGTGAAAAATAAAGTTGAAAAGGAGAACGATTCATGACATTACTAGGAATTGATTTAGGGACAACCGGAGTGAAAGCAACGTTAGCGCAAGCAGACGGTTCGTTTATCACAGCTGCTTATCGCCCGTATGTGGCTATTTCTGAAGAAGTGCAGGAATTGGATCCTTTAAAAATCTGGAATCAAACCAAAAGTGTCTTACAAGAAGTGGCTCAAGTAAGTCCAGAACCGATTATAGGGCTGAGTATTTCTTCATTTGGCGAGTCGTTTGTGTTATTGGATGAAGCGGACAAGCCTCTGATGAATACATTGCTTTATGCGGATGAGCGTGGAAGTACGGAAGCCAAAGAGTTAGAACAAAAATTCGGCAAATCGCGCTTGCAACAAGTGACTGGTTTATCCGTGAATAAAAGTTATTCCTTATCTAAATTACTTTGGATTAAAAAAGAGTGGCCGACACTTTTTGCAAAAATTGCTTCCTTTATGCCCATCAGTACGTTTATTTATTATCAGTTAAGTGGTGTTAAGGCGGTCGATTATTCGTTAGCGGCTCGTACGTATTTACTGAATTACCGAGAAAAAATTTGGGATACCGATTTAGTAACGTATGTCGGTCTGTCTGAAGCCGTTTTTCCCAAGCTGGTTGAGATTGGGAAAATTTTTGGTCAAATTTCGGACGAACGAGCGCATGAATTAGGTCTGAATCCGGGCATTCAATTAGTAATGGGCGGGCATGACCAAGTTTGTTGTGCAATTGGGTCAGGCGTTTGCAAAGAAGGACAAGCGCTGGATGGGATGGGGACGGTTGATTGTATTACACCGTTGTTTCAGTTGGATACAGTTGATAGTCAGCAAATGTTGGCTAAAGGCTATGCTTGTGTGCCATACCAACAAAATCTATATACGACGTACGCTTATATTTATGATGGTGGGGCGCTAACGAAGTGGTTTCGGAAACATTATGAATGGTATGAGGATTTTAATCAGCTGGAAGCGCACTTTTCCAAAGAACCGTCTACTGTCTATGTGTTGCCGCATTTTAGTGGGGCGGCGACACCGTATCAAGATGATGCTGCTTGTGGGTTAATTTATGGATTGACGACGCAGACCACTCGTCATACCATCTATCAGGCGATTTTGGAAGGCATTGCCTTTGAAATGAACATCAATCTCGAACAGCTTGAACAAGCGGGCATCATGATTGATGAAATCATTGCATCAGGTGGGGGCTCTCAATCAGATAAATGGCTACAAATCAAGGCTAATATTTATAATAAACCAGTTTCGCAATTGGTAGTGAAAGAATCTGGAACCATGGGAGTGATTCTTTTAGCTGGTGTAGCAACTGGTGTGATGCCAAGTTTGGAAGAGGCAATGACCAAAAATTGTCACCGTCAACAAACGTTTTATCCGCAAAAAGCACAAGTACATGCTTATCAAGAAAGTTTCAAAATTTACAAGCGTTTGTATCACGCACAAATGGTAATTAGAAAGGGTGCAGGAATGTGGGATTAGTCAATACTAAAGAAATGTTAAGCAAAGCAAAAAAAGAAGGTTATGGTGTCGGTGCTTTTAACGTCACGACATTAGAAATGATTCGGGGCGTCATCCAAGCAGCGGAAGCAGAAAAATCGCCTGTCATTCTTCAATTTGCAGAAGGACATGAAGCGTATGTACCGTTGAATTGTATTGGAGAGATTATGGTTCGTGAGGCAAAGCAAGCCTGTGTGCCTGTTGCGGTGCATTTTGACCATGGTGAAACTTTTGAAAAAATTGTTGAAGCGATGCACCTTGGTTTCTCGTCCGTCATGATGGATGCCTCAAGGGATTCGTTTGAAGAAAATATCCGTAAAACACAAGAAATCGTTCGTATTGCGAATGTTTTAAACGTAAGTGTGGAAGCTGAATTGGGCAGAATGAACCGGGAGAGTGGCATCGTGAATGACCATTCGGTGCAGTATGAAGACATTAGTGAAACATTTACGATGCCAGCGTATGCGAAAGAATTTGAACAAAAAACCGGCATTGATATGTTAGCGGTGGCATTTGGAACGGTTCATGGCGTATACACGCAAACCCCTAAGTTGGATTTTGAACGATTACACGAACTTTCAAAAATAACGACGGTACCCCTAGTGATGCACGGTGGTTCAGGTTTGACTAAAGAAGAATATCAAAAAGTGGTGTCTCTCGGTATTTCTAAAATTAATTACTATAGTACGATGGCTTATGACACGGCGATGGCGATGAAAGAAAAATTGAATCAAGAAACCAATAAAGTGTTTATTAGTGACGTTGCACAATGGTCGCAAACTTACATTCAGCAAGAAGTCGCCGCTTGTATGCAGTTGTTTGGCTCATCAGGAAAGGCGTAACAAATGGACATTTTTGGCAGAAAAATGACGAAAGCGACTTTGGAAAATTATACCGGTAAAATGACGCAAGTGGCAGGTGTCCAAACGTTTCAGATGCAAACAGGAAAAGAACGAGGCGTCACTGTCTTACAAGTTAAAACAGGTGGTGGTCTGTGTTTTTGGATTACGCAGGATAAAGGTATGGATATTGCGCATGCTGAATTATATGGGGCGGCGCTTTCGTGGGACAGTCCGAATGGGATGGTACATCCGAGTTATTATGATGCTAACGGTAAAAATTGGTTAAAAACGGCTTCAGGCGGTTTATTAATGACTTGTGGCTTAACGCAAGTTGGCCAACCTGGCGAAGATGAAAGGGGGGTGTATGGGTTGCATGGCGCAGTGCACCATACACCTGCTGAACAAGTTTCAATCAGTGAAGAGTGGCAAGGCGATGAATGTAAATGGCTGATTCGCGGCATTGTACAAGAAACAAGCATGTTAGGACATCGGTTGCGGATGACACGTACCATCACAGTCACCTTGGGTTCGAATGCGATTCAGATTTGTGACGAAATTGAAAATGCTGGCGCTGAAAAAGTCCCGCTATTATTGTTGTATCATTTTAATTTTGGTTTTCCATTATTGAACGAAGCAACCGAAATTTATTTACCGTCAGTCCAAACGCATTTGGCGACGGCAGGGGATATGAAAGAAAAAAACGTGCATGGCTTTCAACAACCCACGTCCGGTTTTCAAGAAGAAGTCTTTTACCATCAAGTGTTAGAAAAAGAGTGGGCGGAAGTGCGCTTAAAAACGCCCCATTTTTATGTAGGACCGCATGCGCATACCTTGTGGACAAAACTGGCATGGAACACAGAACAGTTGCCACGATTGGTGCAATGGAAGATGGCCGGTCAAGGTGACTATGTCTTAGGAATTGAGCCTGCTAATGTCTGGACGCAAGGGAGAAGTCAAGAAAAATCATTAAAAATATTGGCACCAAAAGAAAAAATGACCACGGAATTGACCGTGCGATTTGAGATAGAGGGAGAAAAGAATGATTAAAGAAAAAAAATATGAATTGTGGTTCGTGACCGGTTGTCAATCTTTATACGGGGAAGAAGTGGTTCAGCAAGTTGTAGCGGATTCAGTGCGCGTTGTTGATTTTTATAATGGGCTAGAAACGTTACCTTATCCGGTGAAATTCAAAGCAGTTGTCAAAACTGAACAGGAAATCTTGGATGCTTTTGTTGCAGCAAATGCGGATCCCGCTTGTGGTGGTGTCATTACGTGGATGCATACTTTTTCACCTGGAAAAATGTGGATTAAAGGGTTACAAGCGTTGAAAAAACCGTTATTGCATTTGAATACACAGATGGATCAAACCATTCCATGGGAAAGTTTTGACATGGATTACATGAATTTGAATCAATCCGCGCATGGCGACCGAGAGTTTGGTTTTATTGCCAGTCGTTTGCGGAAAGTTCGTAAAGTGATTTCGGGTTATTATCAGGCGGAGTCAGTGATTGAAAAAGTAGCCGAGTGGATGAATGTAGCGGTTGCGATTACGGAAGTATCTTCTTTAAAAATTGCTCGTTTTGGCGACAATATGCGAGAAGTAGCGGTCACTGAAGGAGATAAAGTAGAAGCGCAGATTAAATTGGGCTGGACGATTGATACGTATGCAGCTGGTGATTTAGCGGCGTTGGTTGCTGTTGTAGCAGAAGAAAAAGTCGATCAGTTGATGGCAGAATATTTGACGAACTACGATTTTGACGAACAACAATTTGATATAAATGCAGTACGTTACCAAGCCAAACTTGAAATTGCTATCGAGGAATTTTTGGATGAAAATGGATACACAGCGTTCGTTACTTGTTTCCAAGATTTACATGGCTTGGAGCAATTACCAGGTTTAGCCGCGCAAAATTTGATGGCGAAAGGCTACGGATTTGGCGGAGAAGGCGATTGGAAAACGGCCGGTATGGTGCGATTGATGAAAGTAATGACGCATAATCAAGGTACTTCGTTTATGGAAGACTACATTTACAATTTTGGAACAAGTCAACAGACCGTCTTAGGCGCGCATATGTTGGAGCTTTGTCCAACCTTAAGTGAAGAGAAACCTAAAATTGAAGTGCATCCGCTATTTGTAGGGAATCGTAAAGACCCGGCTCGTTTAATTTTTAAAGGAAAAGCCGGATCAGCTGTGGTAGCGTCACTTGTTGATATGGGCAATCGCTTTCGATTAGTGATTAATCAAGTGACTGCAGTCAAAAATCCCAATGATTTACCACATTTACCCGTAGCAAGTATTTTATGGGAAAATCAGCCGTCAACGACTTTAGGAGCGGAAGCCTGGATTTTAGCGGGCGCAGGTCATCATTTTGGTTTTTCCTATCATGCGACAGCAGAACAATTGGAATTATGGGCGAAAACATTAGGCATTGAAACGATTCTGATTGATGCGAACACGACTATTCACACTTTGGAGAATGAATTACGTTGGAATGAACTCGCTTACAATGCATATAAATAAATTTAGAGAGTGACATAAAAAATGAAAATGTGTAGGGATGCTTGATAAATAGACGCATTCATGCACATTTTCAGTAATTTTATGAAGATGTTTGCTTTTTTTTGCGGTATTGAATCGGCGTCTGTTGATAGTGTTCTTTAAAAATTTTATAAAAGAAACCTTTATTTTTCAAATGTAGGTCATCCAAAATATCTTCAATTCTTAAATCTGTATTTTCAAGTAAAAAAGCTGCTCGCTGAACTCGTTTTTCATTGATAATCTCTGACAAAGTTTTCCCTGTAAAACGCTTAATCATGCCAGAAAGATAGTTGTTATTGTAGTGAAATTGCCGTGCTAACTGATCCAAACTAATCTCATTAAAATGCTTATCAATTTGGAAAAATAGTTCAAATAATTGAGTGTTTTTCATATTCGTGTTCCCGCGGACATCAAATTTGGTATTGCTTAATAGTTCAATTAAAAGAATCGTCAAATAGTAGTGAACCAGATAAGTGGAGAAATGTTCGGTTGTAAAATACTTATTAAGTAAACTATCAAAAACGGTGAGTACATCCGTATTGGATTGACCAAAGAAAATGACATATTGCGACGTTTGATGCTCACCCGGATGTAACAAAAAAGTGAATAAAAACTTTTGAGAGCTTTCTAATTTCTCAAACCAAGTCGTATCAATTTTTCCTAAGTCAAAAATTAGATTGATTAGAATATCCTCTTCACCTAAAGGGGCGATGGAATGGTGGCAACCAGAATTAATTAAAAGAATATCCCCTTGGTTCAAAAGAACACGTTCATTGTTGACAATTTGTTCTGAGTGACCTTTGAGCATGTAGCTTAGTTCTACAAAGTCATGTGTATGCAAAGGAAAAGGGGCAAATCGGTTGTGTTTGGAAATGTTCACGCTGGATTTTTTTAGAAAAAAATCTTTTAAGAAAAATAATTCACCTTGAGCCGTGCGCGTATAAGCTTGTTGGGGAAATTCCAATTCGAAATGCCCCGTTTGTTTTTGCAAATGTTCAATTTTATTGAGTGTGATTAAATAATCCGAAGTAATTTGATTTAACATGACGGGCTCCTTTTTTGGGAAAAAACAATCTGAGAATCGCGTACTACTATTCATGATATGTGAAATTGGAATCGCTGTCAATAGGTAGTAAACTAAAGAAAAGAAAGGAGCTAGGAAGTGATGACATGGCAAGATACGCAACTTTCAAGCAAAGAACGTGCAGAGAAATTATTAGAAGAACTTAGTATTGAAGAAAAAATGGCACAAATAGTGGGTTTTCTACCACAAGATTTTTCAGATATGGATGCCCTGAGAAAAAATTGTCCAAAAGGTATTGGCGAAATTTCGCTTTTGGAAATGAGACGCTTAACCAATTTGAAGGAAACTGCGCGTTATCAAAAAAAAATGCAGGAAGAGATTATGAAACTTTCGCCACACCAGATTCCGGCAATTTTTCATATGGAAGGGTTATCGGGCGCCTATCTTCCACAAGCAATGAGTTTTGCAACCGGGATTGCGCGCGGTGCCACGTTTAATCCAACACTTGAATATCAAGTCGGACTGATAACGGCGCAAGAAGAACGAGCCGTGGGCATTACGCATACATTTGCCCCAGTCTTAGATATTAATTTAGACCCACGTTTCGGGCGCCAAGGTGAAGCGTATGGTGAGGATGCCAATTTAGTGGCACAAATGGGCGTTGCTTATACGCAAGGCTTGCAATCAGAAGTTAGTAATGGCAAGCGAACCGAAGCAGTTGCTAAACACTTTTTAGCATCTCATGCTTCCGAAGGTGGGATTCATGGCACGCAGGCGACCGTTTCCAATCGAACATTGCGTGAGAAATATGGAAAGCCTTTCCAAGCAGCGATGGTCTTAGCTGATTTAAAAGGTGTGATGCCGTGCTATTCGGCGATTGATAATGAACCGCCAAGTGTTTCCAAAGCCTTATTAACAGATTTGCTGAAACAAGAGATGGGCTTTGAAGGACTCGTGGTATCGGATTATTCAGCGATTAGTAACGTACACACCGCTCAGAAAAATTTTGAAAGTCTGACGGAAACAGGTTACGCGTCACTTTCAGCGGGAATGGCGATTGAATTGCCCAATGCCACGACTTTTAATGAAGAACTGGGGCAATGGTTTGAACAAGGACGTGTCCCAATCGCCGTACTTGATCAAGCGGTACTACAGGTTTTAGAAGCCAAGTTCCGCATGGGGTTATTCGAAGCGCCATTTGCCTTACCAGAAGAGGAACTTTCGTTACACTTTGGTCAATCGGCTAAACGAGAAACTGCCAAAGCGATTGCGAGTCAATCATTCGTGTTACTAAAAAACAATGGCTTGTTACCACTCAAACCTGTCACTAAAATTGCTGTGATTGGTTGCCATGCGGACACTGCACGTACTTTTTATGGGGGGTATTCCCATTTTTCAATGGCAGAAGGTGTACTGGCAGCGAAAAAAACCATGGCCGGTGTGGCTGGAATTGAAGCAACAGCAGACTATGAAAAAATTCCGGGCACGCCGATTCAAGTCGATAGTCCTGAGTTTGAAGCGTTGTTTCAGCAGTTAAAACCAGACGAACGTAGCTTAATTGCTGAATTAAAATTCAGAATGCCGGATTCAGAAATTTTAACGGCTTATGGTTATGACATTGCGGGGACCGATACGAGTCATTTTGCAGAAGCTCTAGCGGTTGCACAACAAGCGGATGTAGTGATTGTAACTTTAGGTGGTAAATATGGGACGTCCATGATTGCTAGTACGGGTGAGGGGATTGATAGTACCTCAATTAATTTGCCGTGGGTGCAAGAACAGTTTCTTGAAGCGTTGGCGAAAATAAATGTGAAAACCATTGGGATTCATTTTGATGGCCGACCAATTTCAAGTGATAGGGCTGACCAGACACTTGATGCGCTAATCGAAGCGTGGAATCCCGGAGATCAAGCCGCCGCCGCACTTGTCGATACATTAATTGGTGTGAACAATCCGAGCGGGCGTTTGCCGGTGTCGGTGGTTTATGTAGCGGGGCAAGTTCCGGTGTATCACGATCATTTGAATGGCGCCCAGTGGCATCAAGCTGAATCGGTTGGTTTTACCGAATATTTAGAAACATCACACCACCCTCGTTATCCTTTTGGCTATGGTTTATCGTATAGTCAGTTTGCTTATGCGGACTTTAAATTAAATAAGCAGCAATTTTTACCGCATGAAGCAGTGGAGATAACCGTGACAGTGACCAATACTAGCGAAAGGGCAGGCTGTGAATTGGTGCAATTGTATGTGTCGGATGAAGCCGCTTCAATGACGCGACCACATCATGAATTGGCAGGATTTTTAAAAGTTTCTTTGCAACCGCAGGAGGCTAAAACAGTGGTCTTTACGTTTTATCCGAGCCAAGTTGCTTTTATCAATCGTGACAATCAATGGCTCATTGAAAAAGGAATGTTTCGCGTGATGTTGGGGACGACGGCTGAAAATATAGTGCTAACTGAACGCATTGAAGTGTTAGAAAGTGCCGTCATTGATGGGAAAACCAGAGCTTTTTACGCCGAGGCACATGTAATGGAGGAAAAGAAAGATGCAAACGAGCATTCGACCGGGTCAGGTGTGGCTGGATACTAAGGGAGAAAGAATTCAAGCACACGGTGGCTCAGTATTTTATGAAGAAGGAACTTATTATTGGTACGGAGAAAATAAAGAAAAGACCGATGGAAAAAACGGTATCTGGCATTGGGGTGTTCGCTGTTATGCATCGAAAGATTTGTATAACTGGGAGGACTTGGGTTTAATCATTCCACCAGATACCAAAAATCCAGAGTCTCCGTTACATCCAAGTAGTATGATGGATCGCCCACATATTATTTATCATCAAGCCAATCAGCAGTATGTCTGTTGGTTAAAAATTATGTTGCCAAATGGACAACAGGCATCGACTGTTTTGGTGGCTGATCGTTTTTTAGGGCCGTATCGAATGGTTAAAAGTGGTTTGCGTCCATTAAATATGTCCGCAGGAGACTTTGATTTAGTGGTTGCTCCTGATGGGAAAGCGTATTACTATTTTGAACGCGTTCACAGTGAAACCATTTGTGCGGATTTGACGGATGACTATTTAGATGTGACGGGATATTACAGTACACATTTTGCAAGGAAATCGCCGCCGTTTGTCCGTGAAGCAACGGCACATTTCACGAGAAAAAATAAACAATATTTATTGACATCCGGGACGACTGGTTATTTACCTAATCCGTCTGAAATTGCTGTGGCTGACAGTTGGCATGGTCCGTTTACTATTTTAGGAAATCCACATCCGACTGATGCGACGAATACCTCGTTTCACTCGCAGATTTCGTCGGTTTTTAAAGTACAAGGGAAAAAAAAGTTATACATTGCTTGTGCAGACCGCTGGGTACCTGACCAACAAGAGTTGTCTTATCCAGCATACGCCAAATTTTTTGAAGCGTTATTTGATGATAACTTGCCTGTCCCAGAAAATACGTTTGGGAATGATTTGAAACGCAACACATCAATCGCTGATTATGTTTGGTTACCATTGCGGTTTACGGAAGAAGGACCAGTGATTGACTGGTTTGATGAATGGAAAATAGAAGATTTTGACTAGGAGGACATCATGTTAGAAAAAGCGAAATGGATTAGTTTAAGTGAAAAACCGACAGCAACGTGTCAGGTGTTTAGAAAAACGTGGCAGCAAACAGAGTTTTCACAAGCAGAGTTATGGATTACGGCAAGAGGCGTTTACGAAGCAACGCTTAATGGGAAACGGGTCGGTGATTTTGTACTCGCACCGGGATGGACAGAGTACGATGAACGGTTGCAAGTTCAGCGTTATGTGATTACAGATTTAGTAAAGGCTACGAATGAACTTCAAATCGAATTAGGAAAAGGCTGGTACAGTTCACCAATGCCGGGTTGGATTGCAGATGATAATGAAGATAAGCGTGGTCGCATGGAGCGTCCCACGGCTTTACTCGCAGAAATTCATCTGACCGATGCTACAGGCAAGAAAACAATTCTTGTTACCGATGAACAGTGGGAAGTCGCAGAAAGTGCCATTCGTTTTAGTGAAATTTACGATGGTGAAACGTATGATGCTGGCTTTCTTGTAACGGATTGGCAGCGTCCTGTGATTTTGGATGAAACGCACGAAAACTTGATTGCACAAGAAGGAGAAATGATTCAAGAAAAAGAAAGAGTAGCTGTTAAACGTATTTTTCAAACGCCAAAAGGAGAAACTGTGGTTGATTTCGGGCAAGAAGTGACTGGTTACGTTGAAATTCAACTGACAGCCCAACGTGGAGCTGAAATCAAATTTACACATGGTGAAGTTTTGGATAAAGAGGGCAATTTTTATAATGCCAATTATCGTTCTGCCAAAGCGCAAGTACATTATATTTGTCAAGAAGGGTACAATCAGTATCATCCTAAGTTAACGTTCTTTGGTTTTCGCTATTTAAAAATTGAGGCGTTTCCTGAAACACCTCGTGCGGATCATTTTTCAGCCATTGCGATTTACTCTAATATCAAGCAAACGGGAAGTATTGAAACAGGTAATGTGCAATTGAATCAATTAATTTCCAATATCTTCTGGGGACAAAAAACGAACTTTGTTGACGTACCAACCGATTGTCCGCAACGAGATGAACGCTTAGGTTGGACAGGCGATGCGCAAGCGTTCGTTAAAGCCGCAAGTTATAACTATGATGTTGCACGTTTCTTCAAAAAATGGTTGGCTGATTTGCGTGTGGCGCAAAAAGAAAATGGCATGGTTCCAGATGTTGTCCCAGATTATCTAAATGATGGGCATTATAGCGCTGCTTGGGCGGATGCAGTGACGATTATTCCGTGGCAGTTGTATCAAACGTATGGAGATAAAAGCTTTTTAGTGGATAACTTTGAAGCGATGCAAAAATGGGTTGATTTTGTAACGGCAACGACGGAAACTGAAAATTTATGGACGGGTACGTTGTATTTTGGTGATTGGCTTGGCTTAGATGCGCCAGCAGGTTCATTGATGGGCTCTAGCCGTGTTGATTTTGTTGCGAGTGCCTTTTATGCCAACTCAACGCGTATTTTGGTAGAAACCGGTCGCCTAATTAACCGAGATGTTCGGCAATATGAAACATTATATGCAAAGATTGTGACAACGTTTAGAGAAACTTTTCCAACGTATGAAACGCAGACAGAGCATGTATTAGCGTTAGTCTTTGAGTTAGCGAGTGACCCGCAACAAACGGCAGCAGACCTTGCCAAAAAAATTGAGGCGGATGGCTTTAAAATGCAAACTGGATTTGTGGGAACACCGCATATTTTACATGCACTCAGTCGTTTCGGTTATACAGAACTAGCTTACAAACTCTTGTTACGAACTGCCTTTCCTTCATGGTTATATTCGGTAGAGATGGGTGCGACAACTGTCTGGGAGCATTGGGATGGTTTTAATGAGCATGGCGATTTCTGGTCAGAAGATATGAATTCGTTTAACCATTATGCGTATGGTTCAGTCATTGATTGGATGTATGAAGAAGCAGCCGGTATTCATATACAACAAGCTGGATTTAAGGAAATTGTGTTTGAACCAAAAGTAACGAAAGACTTACCGTGGCTAGCTGTTTGTATGGAAACACCGCATGGTCTTGTAAAAACCAAATGGAGCTGGCGTGAAGAACAACTGTGTTATGAAGTGACGACGCCAGTTGCAGCTTGTGTGCGATTAGATGGTGTGGAAACAAAAATTGCACCGGGGACTTATACATTCTGGGGGAAGTAAGGAGAGTTGGACGATGAAAGAAATTTATGATGCCAAAAAAGATCCAAGATGGCAACAACCGGTCTTTGATTGCGAGGAGTTCAGAGAAATCAAAGGACTAGATGGAAAACCATTGCGTTACAAATACTACCATGGAACATTTGTCACCGAAGACGAAGAAAATCGGTGCGTTAAATTTTCCTTTTGTTTCCCGCTGAAAGAACACTATCAAGGAAGATTTTTTCAACATTTGTCCCCTTTTCCTGGACCAGATGAAGAAAATGCTTATTTTGACCGTCCCGCTTTAGACAATCAGATTGTCTTTGCGTTGACTCATGGTGCTTATTTTGTAGCGACAAATATGGGTTCCAAAGATCCTTTCAAAGGTGGGAATTCTGATGCGACGTTATTGTATCAGTCGAGTGCTGCGGCAGCGGAATTATCAAGGGAGATTGCGCAAAAAGAATACGACATGGGACGTCCCTATGGTTATGTTTATGGTGGAAGTGGCGGCGCCTATAAAACAATGTCTTGCATTGAAAATACCAATGCTTGGGATGGTGGGTTACCTTATGTGATTGGCAGTCCCTACGCGTTACCATTGTGTTTGACGATTTCAAGTTTAGGTAAACGTGTTTTACGGCATCGTTTACCGCAAATTTTAGATGCGCTAGATGCGGGCGGTGTCGGCTTAGCAGCCATTCAATCAGAGTTGACTGAATTGGAAGCGAATACGTTGGAAGAAATGATTGGACTTGGTTTCCCACCGCGAACGTGGTTTATGATGCAAGAGGGATTGATGGATGACGGTGCAATTCCCGTAATCGCACCGATTGTAAAAGCATTTGACGCAACGTATTGGGATGATTTTTGGCAAAAACCAGGCTATGCGGGCTATGAAAAAGCAGAAAGTGCAACCAAAGATTTGGTTGCGTTCTCCAGCCGAATTAAAAAAGTGACCGTTGGTAAAGAAGTGCAGCGTGAAAATATTGGTAGCAATGGAACCAACGATGCTTTTTTAAAACAACTAAGTAAGGGTAGTACAAGTTTGATTGAGCTGGAAGATGTTTTGGAGAAAGAAGACTTATATATTTTAGGTTTAGAATTTAAAATTTTGTCGGGGAATGCTGCCGGTACGAGTTTAACGATTTCAGCGGTTCAAGATAATTATATTTTGTTAGGACCTACTTATGGAATTGATGATTTAGAAGCAGTCGTTTCGCAATTGCAGCCTGGAGATGCTATCGCGATTGAAAATGCCGATTATTTAGCTTTTCAACATTACTTTATGTATCAATCAGTCGCTAGCGCGTTTGCGCCGTATGCCTATCTGAATGAGCGGCATCCGAATTTACCAAAACGACCGGTTGAATCGGTAGGGCCGTGGATTGCTCAAGGTGGTTCAGGAAGTGTCCAAGACGGTCAGTTGCAATGTAAAGCGATTGTCGTAGAAAGTTTAATGGATGAATTTGCTAGTCCTTGGCAAGCAGATTGGTATCGACAATTGGTTAATCAACAGGCACAAAAACAAGGAATGGCATCGGATGAAATGATTCGAGTCTGGTACATGGATCGTGCGTTACACAATGATTCTGTTTATGATTTAGGACCGCAGACAGTTAATTATGACGGTGCAGTTAAACGGGGATTATTAGCGCTTAGTGATTGGGTAGAAAAAAAGATTGAACCTGCGCCAACGACGGCTTATCATTTACAAGGTGCGCAAGTTTTATTAGATGAAACAGCGGATGAATTAGGCGGTGTTCAACCGCGAATCGAATTAGTAGTGAATGGTTTAAAACATGTCCATGTGAAAGTGGGCGAAAAAGTTAATTTACAAGCAACCATTCGCGTACCTTCCGGTGGTGGACAAGTGGTTGCGAGTCGTTGGAACCAAACTGGTCAAGGACAAACGACGTACGGAGATCACATTCGTGAAGTGTGTTATGGGGAAGAACAATTGGCGGTGACTGCATTGGATTCTGAAACCTATCAAGTCGCCAACCAATTTATTTATGACCAACCAGGTACTTATTTTGCAGTGGTCAATGTCATCACCAATCCTCTGCCTGCTGGTAAACGAGATCGATTCTTAGACGTTCTAAATCTGGATCGGGTACGGATTACTGTTGATTCATGTGATTGATTTTTTGATAAGAGTTCGAAATACGAAAAATATGTCTAAAAGAGGGGATTAAAATGGCTAAAAAGAAAAAAGATCCAAATCAAGTTGGCATGTTTAAATTTGTATCTTGGGTACTAAATGGTACCTCATTGGCAGTGGAATTTGTCTTATTAGGTTATCTGATGTTGTACTCAACGAGTGTCTTGGGCTTACACGCTGGACTTTTAGGGACGGTCTTGTTGGTTTCTAAAATTTTGGATGGTGTCGTTGACTTATTCTTTGGAATTTTGATTGACCGCACCAATACACGCTGGGGGCGTGGTCGTCCGTATGATTTGTTTGTGATTGTTTTGTGGGTTGCGACTTGGCTACTCTTCTCGACACCAGTGGATGCGTCAGCGACCTTTAAATATGCTTGGATTTTTATTTTCTATACGTTATCTCAAACGGTGGCACGTTCATTGCTACAAGCAGCTGGTTTAGCGTATCAAGTTCGAGCGTTCAATAATGATTCGATTTATATTAAATTGAATTCATGGGGTGGAATTTTAACGACGTTGTTCATCATGGTCTTCAATATCATAGCTCCGATTATTTTAGCACGTTTAGGCTCAGATGCAGGTGCTTGGAGCCGTACGATGTTGTTTATTTCCATTCCAATGTGTGTGATGGGCATGCTACGTTTCTTTGCAGTCAAAGAAGTGTATGAAGTGGATGTGAAGACCGACGTTGTAAAATTTTCTGATTTCTTCCGATTGTTTAAACACAATAAATTTGTTGTTTCCTTGTTCCTGTTCTCTTTTCTAGTGAATTGTACAAGTGGCATTGGTCTAGGAACCTATTTCTTCCAATATGTAGTGGGTGACTTGGCAGTAGCCGGATATCTTGGTATATCAGGAATTATTCCAATTATCACGTTGGCGCTGTATCCGTTTATTTTGAAACGCTATACAATTAAACAATTAATTATCGCTACCAGTCTATTGGCACTGCCGGCAGCATTTATAACGTATTATCTTTACACGAGTCTGTTCGCATTAGCGATAGCTGGTATTTTAAATGGAATTTCAACAATGGCTTCTTCTTACATGTTATCTGTTCTATTAATTGATCAGTCTAACTATAATGAAAGTCAAGGATTGCCTCGAATGGAAGGTGTCATTGCAGGATTATCTAGTTTCTTCAACAACACAGGTGCTTCTGTGGGTGCTTTCTTAGGTGGCTTGGCATTAACTGTTGTTAATTTACAATCAGGTGTCGAAACGCAATCAGCTGAGACGATTGAAGGCATTCGACTCTTGCATTCCTTTTTACCGGCTGTCGGGATTCTCATTTCATTAATTGCGCTTCATTTTTACAAATACGATGCGATTAAGCCAAAAATTGATCAAGAATTGAAAGAAAAACGAAATCAACAAGAAAATAATGCGACAGTTGAATTAGCAACTGGCATTGAAGGAGAGGGATTTTAAAATGATTGAAAAAAAAGCAGAAAATACGTATTGGTTGGATGCAAAAACAACATATCCGGATACGTATACGAAGATTACCGGTTTTGAGATGACTTATCGCTTGATTAAAAGTGGTGCTTTAGGTGGTGATTTTCAACTCAATGCGTTGATGATTGCCAACGGTGCCTATCAACCAGAAGAATTTGCAATGTCATTTGAAGGTGTTCCACGTTATGTTGGAAAAGCCAAAGAATTAATCACTCATGCAACGGGTGCGGGTTCATACACGTCATATATGTTTTTCAAACATGGTTTTGATGCAGGCAATCAATTAGCTGAAGGCGAAACAACGACAGTCACGTATGATGGGAATATGGCGTTGTTTAACCAAGATGCGCATCATTTAACGGCTTGTGGCATTTTTGGTGAGTTTGAAATTCTTGCGGTTGAATGGAAATTTGGTGAAATTGACCCGAATGCGACGATTGCAGAAAGAACATGGGAACCAGTCGAAACAGATCAATATTTGGACATCCCAACCACTGAACCGGAAAACTCGAATCAGATGATTGATATTACTGTACCAAAAGGGGAAGGACCTTATCCTGTGATTTTTTGGATTCATGGGGGAGCGTGGACACAATTTACCCGTAAGTCCGTTTTTATTGGTGATACGATGGAGTTCTTGCTTTCAAAAGGATTTGCAATTGTGAGTGCCGAATATACCCTTTCGGTTAACCAAGACAATGTGATTACGCCGGGGTATCCGCAAATGATTTATGATTTAAAAGCAGCGGTTCGCTTTATCCGAGCGAATCATGCGAAATATCGCCTGGACACAAACTTCATTGCAGCGATGGGTGAATCGGCTGGTGGACATCTCTCTTTATTAATGGGAACCACTAATGACAAAGCATCACATGAAGATTTAACAATGGGCAATCCAGAGGAATCGAGTGCGATTCAGGCAATTGTTTCTTACTTTGGTCCAACGGATATGCACGGAATTATGGGTGAATTATTATTTGGAGCCGATTATTCAGAAGAAAAAGTGCAAGAGGCGAGTCCATTGGAACAAATGACGCCGGCTTGTCCACCGATGTTTTTGACCCATGGAATGAATGATCAAGCGGTGACAATCGACCATAGTTATAAAATGGAAGCCAAGGCGCGTGAAGTAATCGGTGAAGATAAAGTAACCACTCTCTTTTATGAAAATGGCCCACATGCGAATATTGACGTTTTTGACAGCCAAAAAACGATGGATGCTGTCTATGAATTTTTAAAGCAACAATTGAATAAGTGAGTATTTAAAATAACAGCTAGGCAAGATTTATGGCGGATGCCCTCTTTCTCCTAGCTGTTTAAAAAAATCAGGTTCTTGATTGGATAAGAAGGAGCAATGCACATGAATAATATTTTTTATAGTGAAGACGGTAATTATGAACTAGTCAAAAGTTTTATGACGTTATATCAACAAGCTGAAAAATCGTATGACCAAGATCGGATTATTCTTTGGATGAATCATCATGCGGCTGATTTTGAGGGAAAAAAAGTTTGGTTGCTTACAGGAATTGCCAATCAGCAAACATTGGATGAGTGGACAGATTGGTTACGTTCAAATGAATACGACGTAGTGATTGATTGTCGTGGTTTTGGACAAGCACTTTTGGGAAATTTATCCTTTCACTATTCCAATTTAAAAAAACATTTAGAAAGCCAAGGCATTCAAATGTATAGTTTAGAAAAAGACTAACCCGTAGTGGTACAAGTAACTGATAAAAAAGTTGGAAAGGATGAAACCGTGATGAATCAAATCGAACAATTGATTAGTGAAATGACTTTAGCAGAAAAAGCCAGTCTGTGTTCAGGTGCCGATTTTTGGCATACAGAAGCGCTTGACCGTTTGCAAATTCCAGCTTTTATGCTCACAGATGGGCCGAATGGTTTAAGAAAACAAGCTGGAAAAGCCGATCATGTCGGATTAAATGAAAGTATTCCTGCGACTTGTTTTCCTACGGAAGTAACACTAGCTTCTTCTTGGAATCGAGCATTGATAGAAGAAGTGGGTGCGGCTTTAGGAGCTGAAGCAAAAGCCGAAAAAGTCGGTGTAGTTTTAGGACCTGGCGCAAATATCAAACGTTCACCGTTATGTGGACGTAATTTTGAATATTATTCAGAAGATCCGTATTTGTCTTCTCAACTGGCAAAACATGCAATTCAAGGCATTCAAAGCCAAGGAGTCGGAGCTTCCGTGAAACATTTTGCCGCCAATAATCAAGAACATTTACGGATGGTTTTAGACGTTCAAGTGGATGAACGAACGCTCAGAGAAATTTATTTGGCCAGTTTTGAAACGGCGATTAAAGAAGGACAACCTTGGACCGTAATGACCGCCTATAACAAAGTCAATGGGGACTACTGTGCTGAAAATACGCATTTGCTAAAAGAGATTTTAAGAGATGAATGGGACTTTGAGGGAGTTGTCGTTTCAGATTGGGGAGGCGTTGACGACCGAGTAGCGAGTCTGGAAGCAGGACTGGATTTAGAAATGCCGGGAAATCAAGGGATTAATGATCAAAAAATAATCGCAGCTGTGCAGTCAGGTGCATTGTCAGAAGCCGTTGTCGATACTGCGGTTGCAAGAATTTTACGTTTAGCATTTCGTGTGCAAGAACAGATGCAGTCGGTGACAGATGACTCGGTTACGCATCATCAATTAGCCCGTAAAGCAGCCAGTGAAAGTTTCGTCTTGTTAAAAAATGAGGCGCAGAGTTTACCAGTTGCATCAGATAAAAAAGTGGCGTTGATTGGTCGTTTACTAGAAGAACCACGAATTCAAGGTGGCGGTAGCTCGCGTGTCAATCCAACAATGATGGATACGGTTCAGGAACAAATTCATATGAAATTGACGGAAGAAGGTGCAGCGTCCTATTATCCGGGTTACTTATTGAATGAAGATACAGATGCTGATTTAATTCAAGAGGCAGTCGCAGGTGCGGCAGCCGCCGAGATTGCACTCGTTTTTCTAGGACTACCGCAGCATTATGAATCAGAAGCCTATGACCGCCAACATTTACAGCTACCAGTTAATCAGACGGAATTATTAGCAGCCATTACCGAAGTACAAGAAAACGTTGTCGTGATATTGGCAAATGGTGGTCCGATTGAAATGCCTTGGCTTTCCAGTGTAAAAGGGGTACTTGAAACGTATTTAGCAGGGCAAGCAATGGGAGGTGCCGTGGCGGATGTGTTATTTGGGGACGTGAATCCTTCTGGTAAATTGGCCGAAAGTTTCCCTATGAAACTGTCACATAATCCTTCTTTTCTCAATTTTCCAGGAGAAAAGCAGCAAGTAGCTTATCGGGAAGGTTTGTTTGTTGGGTATCGATATTATGATAAAACCGAAACCGAAGTGTTGTTTCCCTTTGGTCATGGCTTAAGTTACACTAATTTTGAGTATCGTCAAGTAACCGTTGACCGGAAAGAATTGACGGATGAAGAAGAAGTGACGGTCTCTGTTACGATTCAAAACACAGGTCAGCGTAGCGGAAAAGAAATTGTACAGCTGTATGTTCAAGAAGTGAACAGTCAAGTGATTCGCCCACTAAAAGAACTGAAAGGCTTTGAAAAAGTGGCTTTAGAAGCTGGTGAAGCAAAAGTCGTTCAGTTTAAGTTAGGGAAACGAGCCTTTGCTTATTATGATGAAACACGCCATGACTGGTGTGTTACGTCTGGTTTTTTCAATCTGTTAATTGGTTCTTCTTCACAAACTATTTTGGGAAGTCAACAAGTGTATGTTACTTCAACGGCGGTTCACCAGCTGAAATTTGACCGCAATTCATTGATTGGCGATTTGGCGAAAACACCTGCTGGCAAACAAGTGTTGCAGCAAATGAATTTAGCACCTGAACCAAGTGATCCTGCTGATTCAAACGATACACAATTAATGGATGAAATGACGAATAAAATGCCTCTGCGTTCGTTAGTCACACTATCTGGTGGAAGATTCAGCGAGGAAACACTGACTCACATTATTGAAACACTAAATGCGAATGGATAGAGGAAAACAGGAGGACGAACAGGTGAAGCAAACAAAATTTTTAGTTGGTGCGGCTACAGCGGCGCATCAAGTCGAGGGAAACAATAAAAAGAGTGACTATTGGGCGATGGAACAATTGCCAGGCAGTAATTTTTCTGAACCGTCACTGGATGCAGCAGACCATTACCACCGTTATAAAGAAGATCTACAACTGCTCGCAGATACAGGAGCGAATGCCTATCGTTTTTCAATTGAATGGGCTCGAATTGAACCACAAAAAGGGGTTTATGATGAAACGGAAATTGCCCATTATCGTGAGGTTTTATTAACTTGTCATCAGTTAAATCTAACGCCAATTGTGACGCTCCATCATTTTACATCACCCAAATGGTTGATTACAGAAGGCGGTTGGGAAGCGCAAACGACGATTGCCTATTTCCGTCAATATGCACAATTGATTGCAGAACGTTTGGGCGATTTGATTCCTTATGTTTGTACGATTAATGAAGCCAATATGGGCAAACAAATTCGAAAATTAATTGAAGGCATGCAAGCCGCCGCACAGCAAGCACCCGAAGCAGCAACGGAAGAGAAAACTGCTGATTTACAAATTGGATTAAATGAATTACAGGCAAATGATGAAAGAGCGATTTTTAATCAGGGATTAGCCGATAGTTTCGAAATCGCACCTGATAAAATTCAAACCTTTTTAGCACCAAGAAGCGAAGCGGGGGAAGCAATTATTATGGCTTGTCACCAAGCGGCGCGTGAAGCTTTTAAAGCCATTCATCCAGAAACGCAAGTAGGAATTACCTTTTCATTGTATGACCATCAAGCCTTGCCAGGAGCCGAAGCGTTAGCCGAAGCCGGACAGCAAGCTGATTTTCTCGACTATTTACCTTACTTGGAAGCCGATGATTTTTTAGGCGTTCAAAATTACACGCGTAAAATCCATGCGCTACCAGGACAAGCAGTACCAGAAGAGCCCACGCGCATGACCAAAATGGGGTACGAATTTTATCCAGAAGCGTTGGGAAATGTGCTACAAGCGGTTGCGAAACAATGGCATAAACCTATTTTGGTAACAGAAAACGGCGTGGCAACAGATAACGATGCGGAACGAATTGAATTTATGGCTCGTGCGATTGAAGGAGTTGCCCAAGCCAAAGCAGCGGGTGTGCCTGTCATTGGTTACTGCTACTGGTCGCTTTTGGATAATTTTGAGTGGCAGTTAGGCTATGCCCAAACATTTGGCTTGATTGCAGTTGACCGAAAGACGCAAACAAGGTATCCCAAGGAAAGTTTGGCTTATTTGCACCAAATCGTTGAAAAAATGCAAAATAGTTAATTTGACCCCCTCTCAGTCGTGTAGTACACATGGTTGAGAGGGGCTTTTTATTCGTCATTTTTTTGTTTTGTTTGATAAAAGGCGCGGTAATCACCCAAAGTTTGGTGGGTATACGTTTTAAAATGTGTACCGAGATGACTTTGAGAAGCAAAACCTAGGAAATGAGCAATTTCCCCAAAACTGTAGTCCGAGTAGATTAGCATTTTTTGAGCCACTTTTATTTTTTCAACTAAAATGAATTGGGATAAGCGTTGCCCTTCGTGTTGTTTAAAAATACTAGATAAGTAATTGGGGTTTAATTCGAGTGCAGCTGCAATTTGACGGACGGTTAGTTTCCCTTGTAAATGAATAAAAACATATTGTTTACATGCATCAATATGCGCACGGGCTTTTTGACTGATTTCTTTAGTGGACGCAGGTATTAAATCAGCCACGAATTTAGTAAATTGTTGTTCTGCACGGTGCGCCAATTGCACCAAAACAATGGATTCATCGCAGTCTTCAATTTGTTGAATGTAGCTATCGCACAAAGAA
The DNA here is from genome assembly GCF_006491895.1 of Enterococcus sp. OL5. NCBI lineage: Bacteria > Bacillati > Bacillota > Bacilli > Lactobacillales > Enterococcaceae > Enterococcus > Enterococcus sp. OL5. The sequence continues at coordinate 22,267 of NZ_VHIL01000017.1, read as the reverse complement.
TAGGCAATTTCCGGTGCTAGTCCGCCTCGAATGGCAGCCCGACTAGCAAAAGCCACGACAATTAAACAGTGATTTTTAATATTGCGAATTTTATTATTTGCCAATTTTCCGTAGGCAGTTGGTTGTAAATCAAGCCAGCAAGCTTCCAATTGTTCCAGATCACCGTTTTCAATACTTTGCATTTCACGTAATTCTTGTTGATAGGAATTATGAGCTTGTTGGTTTTCCCGGTTTTCAAAAACCAAAGTGGTGTATTGCTTTTGGACGGAGTATTCTTGGTCAAACGTTTCTTCGCCTGGAATAAATTGAAGGGGATTGATTTTAAAAGAGTCAGTCATTTGTTGCACCTCATGTTGGTTCATCCGATTTTTTTCTTACTACAAACTATAGACTGTTTTGCACCAATAGACAATAAAAAAATGAGTTATTTGCTATTTTTATGAGAAATCGAATAGATATAAAATACCATCCGAATTATAGTAATTGTAATGAGAAAAGCTGTGGTTAAATGAATCGCTTCGTTTGAAACAGCAAACAAAGATTAAAATGAAAGGGGTTTATCAAATGAAACGAACCCAATTTTGCGAAGACTGGTTTTTTTCAGAAGTAGTAAAACCGAAAGAAAAAATAACGCTACCGCATGATGCAATGTTGCAACAAGGTCGTGCACAAGAAGCAGATACAGGAACAGGAGGCGCCTTTTTCTTAGGCGGAACCTATGAATATAGCAAGACTTTTTGGGCACCTCAAGCGTGGGAAAATCAATTAGTGATGCTTGAATTTGAAGGTGTCTATCCTCATGCGCACGTTTTTTTAAATGGCAAAGAAGTGGGCAGTTGTCAGTATGGGTATTCGTTATTTCGAGTGACGTTAGCAGATTTTAACTATGAAGCAGAAAATCAACTGACTGTGAAAGTTGATAACAGTCAATTGCCAAATAGTCGCTGGTATTCAGGTGCAGGGATTTATCGGCCAGTTTGGTTGCTGACGAGTTCACGTGCACATGTGGAACCAGATGGCATTCGTGTGACGACACTTGGGTACCAACCTGCAGAAATTTCAGTGGACGTTGCGTATCAAGCAGCCAATGTTTCTGAAGTAGAAGTGGTGGTTGAAATTTTTGATGAAGGACAAAAAGTCGCCGAACAAGTCGGTACAAAAAATATTCAGATTGCCAACGCCAAACTTTGGTCCGCAGAAACACCGCATTTGTATGATTGTCGCGTCACGTTGCGAACGGCTAGCGCAATTTTGGATCAGCAAACGGCGCGCTTTGGTATTCGACAAATTAGTTGGTCTAAGTCTGGCTTATTTGTTAATGGGAAGTCTGTTTTACTAAAAGGAGGCTGTATTCATCACGATAATGGGATTTTGGGGGCTAGAAGTTATGCAGAATCTGAATACCGCCGAATCAAACGTTTGAAAGAATTTGGTTTCAATGCCATTCGTTCGTCACACAATCCATTGTGTGTTTCAGCACTAGATGCTTGCGATGAGTTGGGAATGTACGTAATGGATGAGACATGGGATATGTGGGATGTTGCTAAAAACCCGTACGATTATGCACAAGATTTTAAAGCACATTATGCCTTTGATTTGGCATCATTGGTTGCCAAAGATTACAATCACCCGTCTGTGATTCTCTATTCAATTGCCAATGAAATTACTGAACCAGGTAAACCAGAGGGGCTTGCATTAGCGGATGCTATTATTCAAAAGCTAAAACAACTCGATGCGACACGACCAATCACAGCGGGCATTAATTTAACCTTATTATTTTTATCCACTTTAGAAAAGAATCCATTAGATGCCAGTGATGACGTGGTAGCTGAATCGCAAAAGATGAACAGTACTGCGTATAATCAAATGGTTTATGAAATGGGCAATCGCATGACGATGGTCGCTGCTACACCGCAAGCGGATGAAGTCTCACAAGCTATTTTTGACCGCTTGGATATTGCAGGCTACAATTATGCGGTGAGCCGTTACGATGAGGAAAGTCAAAAACATCCAGACCGTTTAGTCATTGGAACGGAAACCTACACGTATGATTTGGCAACTGTCTGGCCAAAGGTGGAAAAATATCCGTATTTGTTAGGCGATTTTATGTGGACGGCTTGGGATTATTTGGGAGAAGTCGGGATTGGTAGTTGGTCGTATGACTCAGAGGATATGGGCTTTAATAAAACGTATCCGTGGTTATTATCTGGTGCAGGTGCATTTGACATTTTAGGAAATGACACGGCAATTGCTGGTGCGGCTGCCGTGATTTGGGGGCAAAGAACCACACCATATATTGGCGTTTGCCCTGTAAATCATCCGGGAGTGGTACCAACCAAGGCGATTTGGCGCGGTAGCAATGCCTTACCTTATTGGTCTTATCAAGGTTGTGAAGGAAATCTGGCAGAAATTGAAGTGTATACAACTGCTGCTCGTGTAGAGTTATTTTTAAATGAGGAATGTGTGGCAACAGCACCTGTGGAAGATTTTAAAGCGGTTTTTCACACGAACTATCATGCAGGTACGTTAAAAGCGGTGGCGTATGATCAAAAGGGACAGATTCATTCGGAAAGTCAGTTACAATCAGCGGATGCGCAGACACAAATTCGTGTGCAACCTGAAACGAACACCTTCCAAGTGGGCGACATTGTGTATTTAGCTGTTGATTTAACAGGAGAAAATGGTGAGATTGAATGCAATCGCGATACCTTTTTACATGTTTCGGTTGCAGGAGGCGAGTTATTAGCTTTTGGTAGTGCCAATCCAAAAACAGAAGAATCGTTTATAAGTGGTGGCTACACGACTTATTATGGACGCAGTCAAGCGGTGATTCGAATCATGCAACCAACGGTTCAAATCACAGTCAAAGGTGCGGGCTTGCAAACCGTTACGAGTTGTTTGACGACCGTATAAAAAAATAAGAAGCGATGCAAAAGGAGAAAAAGCAAGATGAAACCAGTTATCTGTAATCCACTTAATGTAAACTATCGCTATCAATATACCAAAAGTCCAGTGGAGGAGGCAATCACGGTGAATCGTGAAGCAGCCGATCCTTCGTTGATTTATTTCAAAGGCAAGTATTATTTGGTAGCTTCCATGACTTTGGACGTTTGGGTATCTGACGATTTAGTGGCTTGGCAAAGTGAGCGCTTGCCAGCCGAACTTCCGCTTTATGGTTATGCACCAGATATTCGAGTGGTAGGCGACTACGTATATTTTTGTGCCAATGAAAGCACGGAAGTTTGTCATTTTTATCGCAGCAAAGACCTCATCCATGGTCCATACGAAAAAATTGCAGGTTCGTTTGCTTTTTTAGATCCGAATCTTTTTGCCGATGACGATGGCCGGTTGTATTTTTACTGGGGGTTATCGTGTAAAGATCCAATCTATGGAGTTGAATTAGATCCGCAAACGATGCAACCATTGGGTGAAAAACGGGCGCTAATTGAAGCGAATCCTTTTGAAAAAGGGTTTGAGCGTATTGGTGATGACAATCGTTTGTTACCAGTGACTGCGGCTGATTTAGAAGTACGCTATCAAGCGGAAATAAAGAAAATGGGGCTGACAGATGATGCGGCTCTGCCAATCGAAATGCAAACCTTAATTAAGGACATTTTAAGAGAAGCACCTTATTTGGAAGGGGCGTGGATGAACAAATTTGGCGGCAAATATTATTTACAATACGCGGCACCAGGAACCCATTTTAATGTGTATGGTGACAGTGTTTATGTTTCTGACCAACCGCTGGGACCGTTTACGCTAGCTGAAAATAATCCGTATTCTTATCAACCAGGTGGTTTTTTGACAGGTGCAGGGCACGGTTCTACGATGGAAGACCCACATGGAAATTTATGGCATGCGGCGACCAGTCGTATCAGCTTGAATCATCAATTTGAAAGAAGAGTTGGGATTTGGCCAGCCGGAATTGATGTGGAGGGAGAACTTTTTTGCAATCAGCGCTACGGTGATTGGCCGCTAAATCTGGCAGCGATACAAGCAAATCCTTGGGCGCAACCGGAATGGTATTTGCTAAGTTATGGCAAATCCATCCAAGCTTCCTCTGAAGAAAGCGACCACCCAGCAAGTTTGGCAATTAATGAAGACATCCGAACATGGTGGCGTGCAACAACCAATGAACCGGGCGAATGGCTGACACTGGATTTAGGCGAAGCGTATCCAGTCGCTGCGATTCAAATTAATTTTGCTGATGACCGTTTATTGGTACCCGCTGCTGCTGAAAAAATAGTGCTGGCAGAAAATCGATACATTGTCGAAGAAACACAACCGACTCGTTGGTTATTAGAAGGATCATTAGACGGTAGCGATTATTTTGTAATGGCGGATAAAACAAAGGCAACAACTGATTTAGCGCATGATTTGATTGTAAATGAAACGGCTGTGACGGCACGTTATATCAAATTAACTATTATGGCCTTACCTTATCAGCAACAACCGGCTGTATCTGGTTTACGTGTTTTTGGTTGCGGAACGGGTTTGAAACCAGAAATGCCACAATTTCAAGCGGTACGCACGAGCGACTTAGATATGGAAGTGACCATTCAACCAAGTGAAGCAGTCGGTTACAACATTTTATGGGGGCATCAAGCCGATAAATTGTATCACAGTTATTTGGTTTATCATGAAAAACAACGTATTGGAGCGCTTGTGAAAGACCGTGAGTATTATGTACGTGTCGATGCGTTCAATGAATCGGGGATTACAGAAGGAAAAGTAGTCCAATTGAGTAAAGTCTAGTGGTAATAAGTCAAGAGAAAGATTCTCCTAATTTCACCACAAAGACTTGAAAGAAGGTGCACCGAAATAAAGCGTTTTCGCTAGCCGCATTCAAAGGATTGCGTCAATAACAGTTTGTTATTTCTCTATCGCCCTCCTTTGCGGCATATAGAGTTGGTGGTTACGTAACAGGATATCCACCAGACGCACAAATTTTCTTGCGGTTAAGACGATGGCACGTTTGTGTTGATGTTTTGCGGTTTCCATATATTTCTTGCGGTAAAACTCACCATATTCGGCATCGCGTAATCGAACTAAGTTGGTGGCTTCAACTAAGTAATAGCGAAGATAGCGATTGCCCCGTTTGGCTAACGGTGTGTTCTCTGATTCTTTATTGCCTGGCTGATTTCGCGGCCAAGTAAGACCGGCGTATTTCGCGATTTTGGTTTGATCTTCAAAACGTTCAATTTGGCCAATCTCTGCCAAAATACCACCTGCATAAACTGCTCCAACACCAGGAATGCTAGTGAGGCATTGATACTCTGGCATGGTCACTACAAGATCTTGAATTCCTTTGTCTAGCTCTTTGATTAGCTTTTCCAAGCTGCGGATTTCTCGGGCAATCACACCGAGTACAAGGTCTACAGAATCTTGTTGAACCTTTCCAAGGCGGTAGCTGCTCCGAATGGCTTTGGCAATTGCCTTTGCAGTTCCTTCAGGATTTTTGAAGCGACCGCGCCCCATTTTTTGAATCAAGTTGGCAAAGTCCTCTAAAGGCATAGTAGCTAACTGATCAAGAGAGTCATCCTCTGTCATCAAATGGACGATCGTTGCACTTAAGACAGAAGCATTAGTATTATCAGCCTTCAGTTCAATAGGCAGTCGATTGCATTTGTAGTAGATATTTTCGATAAAATGTTGCTTGGCTTCCACAAGCTGTTCCACGATTTGAAGCCGAAATCGAGTCAGGTGTTGTAGAGCAACATACTGCTCTTTCTTGGTAATAGAAGTCGCAAAGCGACGTGTACGAAAATAGTCGGCAATATAGAAAGCATCGATTTGATCGTTTTTTTCTTCTGAGAAAATATCTCGATACTTCTTGATTTTATTTGGTTGTTCAATAGAAACTTCTAGATTCAACGTATTCAGTTCTTCATCTTCTTTGAAGAACATGGCTGGGTGAAAGCTGTATAAAGATGTGGCTTCCATTCCAATCACAACTTTGGTGAAATTCAATTCCCGGGCATTGTCCAAGATGACTTTCTTGATTTGAGAGGCACCAATCAGGCTATTCTCAAATCGTGCTTCCTGCAAGACAGTGAGTGATTCATCATCTGTCATAAAGCAAGCATCCAAATGTTGTGAACTGACATCTAGACCGACAAATAATTTCATGAGGGAAGGACCTCCTTTCAAATGTATTTTGGAAATTGCTTGGTTACTGTGGGATATCCCAGAAGACCGTTGCCTACGACAGCCTCGCTTAATAGTATTCTGATCACTGGCTTTCAAAGCCACCCTCGTTCCTGTACGAACGAGTAGAAAGCCAGTGGATACAGCTAGTGTGTTGGTTGTTTCATCAACGGTTCGGGTCACAGACTTCTAAGGCAGTCAAAGCTGCAAGGAGGATGAGCATTTTCCCGTGAGTCCTTTCCAGGTTCCATTCTAAGACATCACACAGTAACCAAGAAAATAATGTGTTATTCAATTATCAAGAAACAAAAGTGAACGATCAGACCGAATTATCGGCTCTGAAATTTATATTACGAGGAGGGAATGCGGGAACAGTTGGTGATGCTCCGTGGAAAAAGTATACCAATGTCCAAAGCATTGTTGTTGAGGGTACAGTCGTTTTACAAGCTAATGCAGCTAACCTATTTCAAAATCTAAAAAGTTTGACCTATATTGATACGCTATCTTTTGATACAAGCCAGGTAACAACTTTCGATTTTTTGTTTTCCGACAGCGATTCTCTGGAAGTTTTAAATCTGAATGGTTGGGACACTAGCAATGTTAGATCAATTAATAGAACCTTTCATAATATGACTTCCTTAGTTGAACTTGATATTAGTAGTTGGAATATGGCGAACGTAAGGAATACCTCAACGAACTCTTGGTTTATCTTCGAGGCTCGAAACTTACGAACCATTCATTTAGGAGTAAATACAACATTAATGCTCATGAGTAGTTCTTCAAGACCGGTTTTCCAAACCGGTGCCCCTTCTGTAGAATACACCGGAAATTGGCTTTATCTCAAAGATCAAAACGGGAATGATCCTGAAGAAAGAGTAGTAACAGCTCGAGGAACATTGTTAAGTACCTTTTACGACGGCTCAAAACCAGGAACCTATATATTAGAAAAAAGAGTTTCTCAACCAGTAACAGTTAAATTTCTTGATCTTGAAGGAGATGAGTTGGCGCTTTCAGTTACCATAGAGGGCTAATTTGGTAGTCAGTATAGTACGGAAGCTAAAGAAATTCCCGGCTGGAGTGTGGTCGAAATACCGAGAAATGCCACAGGCACTTTTACCGATAGTCCACAAGAAGTGGTGTACGTGTACGATCGTTAGGATGCCGCACCGGTCACCGTTAGATACTTAGATACAGAAGGGAACCAGCTGAGCGAACCAAGTATCTTAAACGGAAAAGTCGGCTTGCCATATGAAAGTGAAGCCAAAGAGATCCGTGGTTGGTATGTGGTCCAAACACCAGACAATGCTTCAGGAACATTCACCGAAGAACCTCAAGAAGTTGTTTATATCTATGCGATAAATAAAATCGATAGTGATCAAGACAATTCTGATATTAATTTATCGACAGATAACAACTTCTCCGATTCAAATAAAAGATTACCTAATACAGGTGAATCATTAATCGGACAGTTATCAATGATATTGGCTGGATTGCTTATTGTCATAGGAATTTTTGAATTTCTGGTAAGAAGAAGGATAAAGACTAGGTAGAAAAAAGGGACTGCGACATAAGTCCATATAAGAAAATCGCAAGAAATGACGAGAAAGCGTTAATTTCTTGCGGTTTTTTGGGGCTTTTTTACATTTAGTATTGGTAGAGAAAGATACAACATTAAATGTAGAAGAGCCGTTTTATTTTGCTTAAATATCGATCCTTCTTTTAATTCTTTTTCTGTTTAGGTAAGGTTCTTCGTAATCTAAAAGCTTCTGATAAACAAAATCCATGGGCTTGCTAGAAGCTAGGCCCAGGCAGTAAATAAAGTTTACTGTTAACAAACCTACGGTCTTATTTCTTGTTATCCAACTGGAAACAGTTCCTTATTTAAACCCATAAAGAACATAAAGCTTTTCTACTGGCATGGCTAGATATTACATAGACAAAGACAAACCTCATTTTAGGTATTGTTTTATTCTTGAACAATTTTCTTAAAGAAGGTAGACTGAGTTTATCCTATCATTTAGAACCTTTCGTTCTAACTCTCTGAGCTCGATCATGAATGATCAGGCTTTTTTTAACACTATAATCAACTTCAATAAATTTGGGACAAATTTTTAGGATAGACGATGATATGATTAAGGTTTATTATCTTTCTAATACTAATTCGGGTCGTACGGCAATGAAGTGGTTGGAGAATCACAATCTGCAATATGTCGATCGAAAGATTACTAAAAAAATCCGATTGAAGTACACGAACTAAAAAAATATTGGCACGTGCTGAAAATGGATTTGATGACTTGATCAATTCTAGGACAAAAAAATTTCAGGCGCTAGAAATTGATGAAAATGAGTGTTCTACAGAATATTTAATCGAAATACTTATCAAGAATCCTTCGATGATTAAGTTGCCTATTATAGTCAATGAAAAAAAGATAGTAATTGGATTTAACGAGAGAGAAATAAGATGTTTTCTATCAAAGGAATATAGACGTACGCAATTATTGGATAGCGGTGGTTATTATTTAGAAGAATAATTGCAAGTAGAATTTCTAAAGATCATTTATACACTTCTAGAGTTTTCAGAAAATAATGATATGCTCCCTATAAAGTAGACAAAGAAAAAACAAAAATTCCAAATCTACTTTATAGGGAGTTTTGCATGTCTAAGAAAAGCCTTTATTCTCCAGAAGAAAAATATCAAGTTATTTCAGAAGTGATGAATGGACACCATAGCTTGAACAGTATCGCCAAGAAGCATTCCCTTTCATGGGCGATAATAAAAGATTGGATTCGTAAATATAATGATGACGGAATCGAGGGACTGAAAAAATCTACAACGTGGAAACGGTACACGAGTGATCGAAAACGGAACGCTGTTCTAGCAGTCATAAATGAAGAGCTATCTCTTCGGCAGGCAACAGCAGTGTTTCAACTTTCTTCGACTACTAGTTTAAGAAAATGGATTTCAAGCTATACTAATGGGGAAATGCTAAAATCTACGAGTAAATGCAGTGTACCCAAAACCATGATAAACGGACGTAAAACGACCTATCAAGAACGCATTGAGATTGTTCAATATACAATCGCTAACGATCTGAATTACGCGCAAGCGATTGAAAAATATGATGTTTCATACCGACAATTGTATTCTTGGGTAAAAAATACCAATGACACGGAGAAGAAGCACTAAAAGACAACCGTGGACGAAACAGATCAAGTGAGTTCTTAACCGAAGAAGAACGGCTAAAATTAAGAATAAAAGAACTAGAAGCACGAAACAGGCATTTAGAAATGGAGAATGACTTCGCAAAAAAGTTACAAGAGATTCAACGACGAAATCGACCCTCACGTTAGTGAGAAACGTTGAACTCTACCAAGCGATTTCAGAACTGCATGAAGAAAAACACTATTCAATCACTCCTCTCTGTTAATTAGCTGGGATTGCACGCTCTTCTTACTATAAATGGTTAAAGTGGCAACCTTCCAAAAAGGAACTTGAAAACAGAAAACTAGCCAAATAGATTAAAAAAATACGATAGTAAAAAAGGCGCGATCGGTTATCGACAAATTCGAATGCAGCTGAATATAAAACTTAAAAAGCACTATTCTCGGAAGCGTTATTACCGGTTAATGAAAGTACTGGGAATCAAAGCAGTGATCAAGAAAAAGCGTCCGACCTATATAAAAGCAATGGAAGCACACGTTGCTGAAAATGTATTAAACCGGAAATTTACCGCTGAGAAGCCCAATCAAAAATGGTGTACGGATATTTCTGAATTGGAATACGGTAATGGTCGAAAGGCTTATTTGGGCGCCATCATCGATCTTTATGATCATTCGATCGTTTCTTGGGCGCTCGGTCATTCCAATAATAATTCACTTGTCATGGATACTGTTGAAAAAGCCATGTGTAAGAATCCTATCGCAAGACCGCTTCTTCATAGTGATCGCAGGTTTCAATACACCTCTTATGACTATAAGTCACTTGAAGTAAAATATAAGTTCATCAAAAGCATGTCCCGAGTCGGTCGCTGCCTGGATAATCAACCGATCGAACATTTTTAAGCACATTTAAAGAAGAGAAGTTCAATCAAGAGTGCTATCAGAACTTTGAGGAGTTAAAGAAATCTGTGCGTAGTTATATGTGCTATTACAATAACTATCGCTATTCGGAAGTGTTGAACGAACTAGCACCAAACGAGTTTAGGAAGCTAGTGGTATAAAAAACAGGAATCAAGCAACTCGATTCCTGAATAGTTTTACTTTTGTTTTTTAGCTGTCTACTTTACGGGGAGCACTTCATGACTTATTTCTGGACACTCTTTTTTGGGATCAAATTTCTATGAAAATTATTCTATGTCGTGTACACAATCCTGTAACAAAAGCTATGTTCAGTTTAAAAATAGGAGTCGATGAATTTTAGAACAATTCATTTAAGGGGGAGAAATTTAAGATTTTTTTAGTAATAAAAATTTTTGATAAAGAATGTTCAGAAAATGGTAAGTAGATAGATACTTGAATTAATTTGGGTAATTTGCTTTTGGCTGAAAATGTCGATAGTGAGATTAATAAATAGAGTTAATAAAGAATTTTATAATCCAAATATTATTTGTATTTTTTGATTAAATGAAACCTACTGAATTTTTCTATGTCTAAGGTTCGAGAAATATGCGGGCTGCTAATGGTACTGTTTGTGACGTTTACATCAATTCCTGATACTTTAAGGTTCTGTACTTCTTTTTCTTTGAGATGGGAATTTATGGAAATAATTTTTATATTTCTCATAAAAAAAAGTAATATTTGAAAACCCACTTTCCTCAGCGCACTCTTGGATAGTTTTTTCAGTATGTTGTAACAATATTTCTGCTTGATCTAATTTTTTTTCTAATATTAGTTGGCTAAAATTTTTCCCTGTCTCTTTTTTCAATAAAATGCTGAGGTAGTTCGAAGTATAGTTGAACCTTTTTGCTAGGTCTGCCAAAGTTAAGTTCATGAAGTGTTTATCAATATATTGTAAGAGATTTACAATTTGCTCTTTGTTCTTTTTTTCTTTTCTATTGGTGTCATAATTAAAATTTCTTACTAGCAACGTAAATAAAATCGCTATAAGATTTTCAATTATAAGTGTATTTCCTACTTTTTTTTCGAAGTATTCATAAAGAATTTGATCAATAATTAATTGAATCTGATCATATTCACTTTTTTGAAACACTATGTATTGGTTATGACTTTGCGTTTCAGATAGTGCGTTCAAAATAAAATCAAAAACTATACTGGAACTAAACTTTTCTTGACTCAATTGCTTTATAAAATAGTCTTTCTTTACCAGGATGTTAATTATAATATCCTCTTCACTCGTAGTTTCTATTGAGTGCGGAACAGAAATATCTATTAAACAGATTTGCCCTTTTGTTAAAGTAACTTTTTTACCATCAATTATTTGTGTACATTTTCCTGAATAGATGTAGTTAAGTTCGATGAAATTATGTACATGTAAAGGGACAGGAATAAATCGAGTATGTTTTACTACATTAAAATTTTGCCCAGTAGGAATCAAGTCATCAAATATGTATACTTCATCATTTTTTACGTTCTTCTTTGACAATTTTTGATAATACTCTTGGGACAATACAGGATGTTCCTTATAATGTTTTTCACGCTCGTTTAATTCTAATAATGTTTGGTGGACAGAGTGAAAATCCATAAATTAATCCCTCCATAAAAAAGTAATTACATTAACTGAAATATAAAAATGTGATATAAAAGAAACCGTTTTCTGATATATCGTTTCTATTTTAACTAAAATATACTCTAATTATACTAGTAAATCAAAGGTAATTAAAGGTGTGATGTGAATAGATGAAAAAAATAAATGAAATCATAAACAATGAATATGATAATCATATAATGCCATTCTTATGGATGCATGGTGAGGATGAAGCAATAACTCGTGAATACATTACTAAAATTTATGAAAGCGGTATTAAATCTGTATGTATTGAATCGCGTCCTCATGATGAATTTCTAGAAGAAAAATGGTGGACAGATGTCTCAATTATTCTAGATGAATGTGAGAAACATGACATGACAGTCTGGATATTAGATGATAAGCACTTTCCAACTGGATATGCTGCAGGAAAAGTAGCGACAGAATACCCACATTTTAAGAAACTATTCTTAGATTTTTACCAGTTAGACGTTGTAGGGCCGAAGAACAACATAGGCACGCTTATTCGATGGACAACACAAAATCGTCCTAATTTTATGAGTGTTGGAACGGAAGAAGAGATCGTACTTCAAGAAAATAGTTCCAAAGGGAAAATACTTTCGATCGTGGCAGCACCTAAGACTGATCATAATCAAATTGATGAAAAAGAAATAATTGATGTAACAAAGTATTTAAAAAATGACATGCTTTATTGGAATATTCCTGAGGGCCATTGGAGTATCTTTGTTTGTTTTGAGACGACTGAAGGAGGAGAAGCTGCCACAGAAGGTTATTTAAACCCATTGGTACCAGAAGCTACTGATATTCTTATCAATACAATTTATGAGTCTCATTATGATAAGTATGGTGATAAATTTGGTTCTACAATTGAAGGCTTTTTTTCAGATGAACCAAGATTCGGAAATATTAAGGGGCCGAATGCAGTAATAGGCGAGCAGGACATGCCATTACCTTGGCGACCAGAAATGCTCACCGATTTTGCGCAATATTTACAAATCGAAAAGAAAGAATTATCAAAGAAGCTGCTCTTACTAAGGAAAGGGACTTCAACGGAAGCTAAAAGTTTACGTTTTTCCTATATGAACTATGTCACAAATCTATACAAGGAAAACTTTACAAAACGAATTGGTAAGTGGTGTGAAAATCATGGAGTTAAATATATAGGACATGTAATTGAAGATAATAATGCTCATAGTCGACTAGGATATGGTGCAGGGCACTTTTTTAAATCCATGGCTGGACAAGACATGGCTGGAATTGATATTGTCTTGCATCAACTTCTACCAGATCAAAACCAAGGTTATTTTCAATCAATGACGGCTAATGGCTGGGATGGTGAATTTTTCCATTTTGCCTTAGCTAAATTAGGTTCTTCTCTAGCGTACTTAGATCCAAAAAAACAGGGGAGAACAATGTGTGAAGTTTTTGGAGCATATGGATGGGCAGAAGGAACAAAATTGATGAAGTGGATAGCTGATCATATGCTAGTTAGAGGGGTGAATTACTTTGTACCGCACGCATTTACAATGAAAAAATTTCCAGATCCTGATTGTCCCCCACATTTTTATGCTCACGGGGAAAATCCTCAGTTTTTCGGCTTTTCCCAGTTGATGAATTACATGAATAAGCTTAGCTATATTTTTAGTGGTGGACGGCATTGTGCTGACGTTGCTGTGCTATACACTGCTGAAGCAGAATGGTCTGGAGAGGCGATGTTGATTCAAAAAGCGACAAAGATTCTTACTGAAAATCAAGTAGAATTTGATATTGTTTCTTGTGAAATGATTGAGGACAGTCAATATCATGAAAATTGTTTTTCTATTAATCAAGCAGATTTTAAAGTTTTAGTGATCCCATATTCTGAATACCTTCCACAAAAGACGATAGAGAAACTAGCATTGTTAGCTGCGCATGGAGTGTCTGTACTTTTTATTGATTCACTGCCCGCAGGTTCTTGTGAACAAGCTTCTGTGATTAATGAATTAAAAGAATTAGCGATTCATGCTGAAATAACCTCTTTATCTAATTTAGTCAAGTGTCTTGCTGAAAAAGATGTGGATCAGCTTAGAACGATGGAGCAGTATAGCAATATTCGGTACTTTCATTACGAACAGGAGCAGCAATCTGTTTATATGATATTTAACGAAAGTATGTTGTCTGACACCGTCATTTATTTTGAAGATAGATTCGATGGTCAACTTTTACTCTTTGATCCGATAACAAACAAAATTAAAAATATCAAACGATCAGCTAATAACTTCGTATTAGAACTCTCAAGAGGTGAAGCGGTAATTTTGTTTGAAGCCATTGAGGAAAATAATTATTGTATTGAAGAAGTCTCGCCGTTAGCAACTACTTGCTATTCGTTAAACGATAATGAATGGATCCTTTCTATTGAAGGAAAAGGAGCGAGAAATAAGGGACTGTACCCTAAAACTTTCCAAAGTTTACCTCTGTTGGGAGTTGGTGATGATCTGGAAGATTTTAGCGGAAAAATAACCTACGAAACAACGATCAAAGTAACAGACCCTATTAAAGGCGCACATTTATCAATTGAGAATGCTAATGAAATAGTATCTCTGTATATTAATGGTGAAAAAATAGCTACAAGAATCAGTTACCCCTATACTTTTGATGTAACGGATTCTCTAATTACAGGAGAAAATACAATACAAATAGAAGTAACCAATAGTCTAGGAAGATACATGAAAGACTTTTTATCTCAGTATCTTGATTTTGAACCTTTGGGGTTAATTGGTGAAATCAAACTAGAACTGGAAGGTTGAATTTAAGGGATTTGGTAATCTAATCATAGTTTTGGATGGTATATTCTTGTATTTGAAAGAAGGAATCAAAGTGTTTTTTTATAAAAAAAATAAAATTAATCTATATAACCCTGTTGATGGTAATGTGAAGTTTATTGATGAATCAACTGATCCTGTTTTTGCTCAAAAGTTACTAGGAGATGGCTTTATTGTAGAGCCTCAAAAGGGCAGTATTTACTCTCCAGTAAATGGACGAGTCACCACTATTTTTCCGACGAAGCACGCAATTGGTCTTACTACTAGTAATGGTGATGAGTTGTTGCTTCATATGGGAATCAACACCGTAGAAATGAAAGGAGATGGTTTTGAAATTTTTACAAAAGAAAACGAGCTGGTTACACAGGATACACTACTTGCAGAAATAGATATAAATAAAATAAAAGAAAGAGGATATTCGTCAGAAATTATCGTAGTGATTACGAAAAATGAAAAAGATTTTGTGGTGCTAAATAATATTGGCATACTTCCCCACAGCAAAGAAATTGGCTCGCTTAGTAACGGAATGTAAAGAAATGGAAGCAAGTATATTTTTAAGAAAAGAGGGAGAAGTGTGAAAAATAAAATTATCTTAAATAAACCATGGTTTGATACAGATGGTAACCGAATACAAGCTCATGGCGGAAGTGTAAAGTATTTTGAAGGGAAATATTATTTCTTTGGTGAAAACAAACAGGATTCAAAAGCAAACTCGGGTATTTGGCATCAAGGGGTGAACTGTTATTCGTCTGATGATTTGGTCAATTGGACATTTGAGAATACAATCTTAAAACCAGGAAAGGACCTTTCAGATCCCCTACATCCATCACGCATTATGGATAGACCTCACATTATTTATAATGAAAAGAATGAAGAATATGTCATGTGGTGTAAATTAGTTGGCTCAGACGAAAACCCACGTGATTGGAACGATCAGTACATGGGTATTGCAACTTCAAAAACAATCACTGGAGAGTTTAAACTAATAAATCGCATTATTCCTTTAAACATGAGTAGTGGTGACTTTGATCTTTTTGTTGACGATGATAGTAAAGCCTATTTGGTTTTTGGTAAAGTTCATACGGAAGTCATCGTAGCAGACCTTAATGAAGACTACACGGATCTTACTGGAGAATATACAGAACATTTACATTTCGCGGGACCACCATTAGCGAGAGAAGCACCTGCAGTCTTTAAACGAAAAAATATCTATTATATGGTCACTTCAGGGACAACCGGTTATTATCCGAATTCTTCAATGATTGCAAAGGCAGATAGTATGCACGGACCTTGGTATATTATGGGAGATCCTTGCATAAATGACATTGAGAAGAATACATTCAATGCGCAAATCAGCAGTGTGTTTAAAGTTCCTCATAAAGATCTTTATATTGCTATTGGTGATCGCTGGATTATTGATTTGTTAAAACCGATTGAGAAAAGTTCATGGAAAATTGATACAAGTATTTCTGAGTATGTTTGGTTACCTTTTGATTTTGATGATGATATGCCCACCTTGAAATGGCAAGGAAAATGGGAACTAAATCTATCATGATTTTATATATAAATACTAAACGAAAGGGACGATCTAAGTTAAGCTTAGATCAAAGGTGAGAATAATGAGTTATGAAAAGCTTGCATCGTCAATCATAGAAAAAGTTGGTGGAGAATCCAATATTAATGAGGTAGTACACTGTGCGACCAGATTGCGATTTACACTAAAAGATGAGTTAATTGCTAACGAAGATGAGCTAAAAAAGATGGATAAAGTTCTTGGTGTGATCAAGGCTGGCGGTCAATTTCAAGTGATTATTGGGAATGAGGTTGGTAACGTATATGAAGAGGTTATCACTTTATTAACTAACGATCAGAATAGGCAAGCGACAGAAGTTGAAGGAATCGAAATAAATGAAGATGTCGCTCAGTTAAAAGGAAAAATGGATTCCATCAAGGCTAAGAACAAAGAAAAATGGATTAATCGTATTTCTCGAATGTTGATGAATACCGTATATCCATTGGTACCAACGATGGCCGCAGTAGGTGTTTTTAAAGGTCTGATGGCATTGCTAGTCTTGGCTGGTGTTTTAACGGAAACCGATGGTACTTATATTATTCTTGCAGCAGCGAACGATGGATTTCTCTATTTTATGCCTTTATTGATTGCCTTTTCAACAGCAAGATACATGAAGTCAAATCCTTATATTGCAGTGGCAATTGCTTCAACGATGGTCTTACCGGCTATAGTAACTGCGTTAGGTGAAGGGGCAGAAGGGCTCACTTTTTTAGGTATAAATGTGCCGCAAGTCAGTTATGGAAATTCTTTATTCCCTATGCTGATTGGGACTTTAATTGCGGCGAAGTTCGAACACTTCTTGGATAGATATATTCCACAGTTTTTAGAATTTATCAAAATTATGATTGTTGTTGTAGTAATGATTCCTATTATGTTTCTTGCGGTGGGTCCAGTGTTTACAGAAGTTGGTAAACTGTTAGGAAATGTTGTTATGGGAATGTATGGATTAAGTCCAATTTTAGCTGGTTTATTCTTTGGAGCTTTCTGGCAAGTGTGCGTAATGTTTGGTATTCACTATGCTTTAATTCCAGTATTAACCGATATCGTCTTGCGTGAAGGATCTAGTGCTTTCAATCCAATTTTAGGAATGGGAGTTTGGGCCTTAGCAGGTGCTTCTCTAGGATTTGCCTTAAAAGCTAAAGATAAAACTAAAAAAGCACTTGGTTTTTCCACTATGACATCCGCTCTATTCGGTATCACAGAACCATCTATTTTCGGTGTCGCATTGGCTTATAGAAAACCGTTTATCGCCGCCATGATTGCTGGTGGATTGTCAGGAATGTTGAGTACCATTTTAGGTGTTAATCAATACTCTCCGGCAACCGTAGGAGGAGTTTTGACTTTTGGCGCTCATATGAGTCCTGATGGAAACCCTAAATCCTTGATTGGCTGGTTTATCTGTTTCTTTGTCTCATTTGGATTAAGTGCGATATTGACATTCTTTATGACAAAACCAGAAGAGGAAAATGAGTCAGTATAATTCGAAATAAGAAAGGTTTGAAAGAATTGAAGTATTTAAATAAAAATCTCTCAAGTTCAGAACGCGCCAAAGATCTAATTGAGCGAATGACAATTGATGAAAAAATTTCACAGTTACAATGTTATAATCCGAAGGATAAAAACGGACCAAATTTAGAACATGATTTCCCAAATGGTGTTGGAGCAGTGGCCTTTTTAGCTGCAGCTTGGGATGACAGCAAAGAAACGGTTGCTGGGAAATTGAGATCTTATCAAGAAATTGTTATGAAAAAAAGCAGACTTGGGATACCAGCACTTTTTCATATAGAAGGATTAACGGGCGTTTTGATGCCAGAAGCAACAAGTTTCCCAACGGGAATTGGACGAGGGGCGGCTTGGGATATGGCTTTAGAAAAGCGAGCGGGCAAAGTCATTGGGCAAGAAATGAGTGCTGTTGGAATCAAGCATGCTTTAGCACCTGTTTTAGATGTTAGTCGAGACGCTCGTTTTGGTCGTTATGGTGAATGCTATAGTGAGGATCCCACACTGGTATCTGCGCTGGGAGCTGCATATGTGGAAGGAATTCAAAACTCTGGAACAGATGAGTCTTATAATGTAATGGCAACTAGTAAACATTTTGTAGGTTACCAAGCTGGGCAAGGTGGTATTCACGCAGCTGCGACCAACTTACCAGAAAGAGAATTACAAGAAATATTTGGCAAACCATTTCAAGCGGCAATTGCTAAAAGTAATCTTCGTTCGGTTATGAATCACTATGGAGCAGTAGATGGTGAACCGATGGCTGGTTCAAGGCGTCTGTTGCAAGAGCTATTGCGTAAAGAAATGAAGTTTGATGGTTTGTTAGTATCTGACTATGCTTCTTTAGAAGAGTTGCATAGTCGTATGGGAGTATGTGAAAATAAAACGGATGCGGCTAAACTATCATTAGAAGTAGGATTTGATATGGAGTTTCCGACTCCTAATGTTTATACAGAAGAACTAAAAGTTCAAATACAAAAAGGGAAGATAAATTCCCTATTATTGGACCAAGCAGTCTCTCGTGTATTGACTGAAAAATTTGAATTGGGATTGTTTGAAGAACCATTTCCAAAGTCTGAGGAAGTAATTAATCAAACATTTAATGATATAGAATCGAAAAAAGTTAGTTTGACTTATGCAAGAGAATCTATGACACTCTTAAAAAATAATGGTATATTACCAGTCAATCCGAGCGGGAAAAAAATTGCGGTTATTGGACATTTAGCGACTTCAGTTCGTAGTCTCTTTGGTGGTTATTCTTATATGAGTGTTTTGGAGCTGGCTATGGGTGGTCGCAATACGATGGCAGGGATTGAAACAGTTCAAGAAAAAGCATGGAAGTATCAAGAAAAAGAGAGTTATCCTGGGAGTATTGTTGATGTCGAATTTCCTCATCTAGAAAAAACAGCAAACAAGTGTTATGATCATTGCAATAATATTCTTGAGGAACTTAAGAAGCAATGCTCAGATGCTGAAATTCGATATTCCTATGGTTATCCATATGTTGGTTCAGATGAAACAGGTCATGACGCCGCTCTAGATTTAGCTCAAGAATCCGATGTTACGATTGTAACTGTGGGTGGGAAATATGGTTGGGGAACTTCCTGTAGTACAGGTGAAGGGATAGATTCTAGCAGTATCAATTTACCGCCTTGCCAAGAACGATTCTTAGAGAAATTAGGAAAAGCAGGAATTGAATTTATTGTTGTACATCTTGATGGTCGACCAATTTCTAGTGATGCAGCTGATAAATACGCTTCTGCTATTATTGAAGCTTGGAATCCTGGAGAATTCGGCAGTCAAGCAATTGTTGAAACAATAATAGGAGTCAACAATCCTAGTGGGAAATTGCCAGTTACGGTTGCCTATAGTTCTGCCCAAGCACCTCTATACTATAATCATGGACGTGGATCCAGTTATCATGTAGGAACCCAATCGCCTTTCACTTCATATATTGATTTACCACATACGCCAAGATATTATTTTGGTCATGGATTATCATATACTAGTTTTAAGTATAGCGATCTTTCACTATCTAAAATTGAGGTAAATGGATATGAAAAACTAAAGATTGAATTAGCAATTGAGAATACTGGTGACTGCAAAGGGACAGAAGTTGTTCAACTTTATATAAATGATCCTATTTCTACTGTTATTCGCCCCGAAAGAGAATTAGTTGGTTTTGGACGCATTTCTTTGGCACCCCAAGAGAAAAAGAAAATTATTTTTGAGTTTCACATAAGCCAGTTAGCATTTCTTGATAGAGAAATGCGTTGGAAAGTTGAATCCGGTCTTATTAACGTCATGCTAGGTAGTTCATGTAATGATATTCGTCTAAAAGGCAAATTCACCATCAAATCTGATGAATTCGTTACTAGCGAGACACGAGAATTTTATTCACATGCAAATTGTATTTAATAGTTAACCCTATATCTACTTATGAAAGACGGATATAGGGTTACAAATTTGTATTTAATTTTTAATAAACAAGATAACTGTGTTCGTATGTCTATTTTACTTAGAGATATCTAACAAAGTTTAAAAAGAGAAGTGCATGGTAAAATGTGAAATTTTATCTAAATTTCAGAATAATGTTAATGTGCCAGAAACTTAAAAGTTATTTATCAATTCTTTATGGACAGCCTGCAAATAAATTGTCAAGAGGGAATATGAGGATTATCTGTTTTAGTGACACAGAAAAAGAAGACACAATAAAGAAGAGCACCGAAAAGAGCCGATTTAAAACGATCGTTATTTAGATAATTTGATTAGAGGGTCGCTAAGTGTTCCCTTACTCGTGCAAAGTAAATAAGAAGAAACTTATTCGCACCAGCGTTCATACAAACAAAAAAAGGTTTTTCCTCATTTCGTTTCTTCTGAATAAAACAATAGACAGAATCATGATCAGGTGCCCTTTTCATAAGAACGCTCATAATCAAGAACAACGTTTTTCGAAGTTGTGTGGATCCTCTTTTAGAGGTTCTAACACTTTTATGCTTATGTGTTCCAGATTGGTTAACACCCGGGATCAAGTCCTGCAAAAGCGGTCAAAGCACCTCGATTAGAGAAGCGACGTACGTCACCAATTTCAGCGATTAATTGAAGACCCAATGAAATATCGACACCTGTCATTTCAAGAACTACCTTGAGAGAAGATTAAAAAGTATTTCACTTCCTATTTGATCAAATGAAACATAACCTAATTCATCCAAAATCACCAAATCGTATTTACCAAATCGACGCTTATAAAAGTTCAACTGGTTCGCACTCATAGATTCTTTTAACTCAATGACCAAGTTAGGGATATTCGTAAATAAGACACTTTTTCCAGCCAGACATGCTTCCATTCCCAGAACAGTCGCTAAGTGTGTTTTTCCAACACCAGGATTGCCCATTAAAATAAGATTTTCTTTTTGATCAATGAATCGTAACGTTTTTAGTTCTTTGATTTGTTTCTTCATTTTCACTTCCAAATGGCTATCCATGTAGTCATCAAACGTCACTTTACTTGGCAATTTCGATTGACGAATCAGTGTCTGGATTCGAGTGTTTTGTCGCTATTCAAGCTCTAACGTAAGTAATTGTGTGAAAAATTCTTCGAAGCTTTGATCCAGATCGATTACTTGTTGAAGTAAAGTTGAATAGTTTTTCTTCAGATAAGGCAGCTTTAATTGTTTGGCATATGCTTCAATCATTTATTGGCCACCTTCCTCACTTTGTGGATCAAATTATATTCCTGTAGCTGGTTTCTCGCTTCGTTTACTGCTCGACTAGGCGGTGTTTTAGAGACCTCATGGTCTTTCAATGCTTCTTCTTCTAAATGAATGATCAATTGATCTAAAGAGATACTTAAATGATTTTCAATGAATTAAAGAAATCTACGCGGAGTCTTTTGATAAAACTGAAAAAAACAGTGTCGCAGCTTGGGTGTCTTCTTCAAAACAAGTGAGTGTTCCAACGACTTAGGTTTCCGTAAAAAAGTCGCTAAGTAATGGCGGATTGAAGCGACCCCCAAAAGTTAGACCAAAAATCTGACTTTTGGGGTGGAGTTGTCAAGAAAAACTAGACACTTAGTTAAGAGAATAAGCGGATTTTTTTTCAAAGTCTCTAGGAGATTGGTAGTCAAGGGCAGAGTGTATGCGTTTTGTGTTATAGTAAGTTTCAATATATTTAAATATCTCCATTTGAGCTTGATCGATATCGCTGAATTGAGCATCATTGATCAGCTCTCTTTTTAACGTTTTATAAAAAGATTCCATTAAGGCATTGTCATAGGGGTTTCCTTTTCGACTCATACTAGCGCGTGCTTCTTTTTTTCTTAACACCGATTGGAATTTCGTACCTGTGTATTGTGAGCCTTGGTCCGTGTGAATAATCAATCCTGGTCCAGGATGCTCTTTTCCAAATGCTTGAAGAAAAGAATCCACAACTAATTGATCTTTCATTCTAGGTGACATAGACCATCCAACAATCTTTCTCGTACAGACATCAATAAATACAGATAAATAAAGTGTTCCTTCTTTC